>JBBRZB010000001.1:0-121555 GCA_038237095.1 Saccharimonadales bacterium (SeqCode)
GTCACTTTGAAGTAGCTGGTATAAAAGCAGACAATTTGGGCATCTTTGAGTGGCTTGCTACTTCGTTCCAAGAAGACCCTAGCAAGCTTTCAAGCCAAGACTATTCGTGGATACTTGCCAACCGCATGACGGTTGATGGCGTTCCGCACGTGCCGCGCGGCCGCTGGAGCGGCGGCCAGGTCTTGTCGTACTTGATCTGGGCTGACGGCCAGATTGGCAATGTGCGGGTTCGCCCCGCAGTGATGTAAATCCTTATTATTTAGTGATTAATACTATTTTTTTGTCCTTAATTCTTTTATTCCTTGTGCTTCCGCGCGATTTTTTTTCAAAAATAGCCTAGACTTACCACCCCGTTGCGGTACCTTGTACCTGTGGAACCTACCCTCCTTACATCACCCCCAGCACACATCGAAACAAATACGATCACTTACTGCCTTTACGCCCGTAAATCTTCCGAGCAAGATGAGCGCCAGGCGCTATCGATTGAACAGCAAATCAAGGAAATGGAGCTGCTTGCCGATCATTGGGGCATTACTATTGCCGAGATACGTCGGGAAAGTCACTCCTCCAAAGAATCGGGCACCCGCCCAGTGTATAACCGCCTCATTAAAGACATCCAGCTCGGCTACTTCAACGGTATTGTGACATGGGCTCCAGATCGATTGAGCCGTAATGCTGGAGATCTTGGAATCCTCGTAGACCTAATGGATCAGGGCAAGCTGACCGAGATCAGAACTCACGGCCAAACCTTCACTAACTCCCCGAATGAAAAGTTCCTACTGATGATACTCGGCTCCCAAGCCAAACTAGAGAACGATAACAGGGGTATGAATGTGATTCGGGGACTACATAACAAAGCTGCTAATGGCTGGCGACCGGGCGTAGCGCCAGTAGGATATCTCAATAACGGCATTGGCGAGGAGAAGATAGTTGTTGATCCAGACAGGTCACCAGTCATCATTGAAATGTTTGAGAGAGTCTCCAAACAAGCTTACACAGGACGAGACATAAAAAGATGGTTGGATAGCCTAGACTTTGAGTCAAAACATGGCAACCGACTTGGTTTAAGCCACATCTACCGAACATTACAGAATCCGTTCTTCTACGGCGAGTTCCAATACCCAAAAACGAAACCCACTTTGCACAAGGGCAAACACAAACCACTCATATCCAAGGAACTATTCGATCAAGTACAGATCCAGCTGGCGGTAGCCCCTAGAGCGCCGTCTGGCAGTAAAGAGTTCGGTTTTACTAGGATACTTAAGTGCGGGGCCTGTAAAACAGGTGTGACGGCTGAGGAACATGTCAAAAAGATCAAAACAACTAGCGAGATTAGGCGATACGTTTACTACCACTGTGGCCGTGCTAATGACCTTGACTGTATCCAGCCGTATATACGTGAAGCAGACCTAATGGATGAACTCCTAGGCCTGATCGATAAGCTCGATTTGGATGAGATTGGTGCCCAAGAGCAGTTTAAGGATGAGCTGGAGCGCTACCATAAATTCAATGATGTCATAGGTAATGGTCATACCAAAGTGGAGCAACCAGCCATTGACCTAAAGGCCTACGCTAAGTACGTGCTGCAAAATGGCACCAAAGAAGAAAAACGAGAGATACTACGGTATGTCAGAGGAGAGATCCTGCTCAAAGACAAAAAGGTCTATATCGAACGAAAACCGAGGCCTAAAAAGTTTAACTAAGCTGGTTCTAATACCGTCCTCATAGTAAACGGGAATACGATTGAACTGACTGTTTCATACCATTTTGAACTTAATCAAAACTACCCTCTACCTCTTATATAGGCTTTAGGTGAACGGGTCTCTTTAGAACTATATCTTTGGCGGAGAGGGAGGGATTCGAACCCTCGGTACCCGAAAGGGCACACTACTTTTCGAGAGTAGCACCTTCAACCACTCGGTCACCTCTCCATATATGCATATTCTAACAGGTTGAGTTGATCTTTTAGATTAGTTTCTTGATGCCCTCAGGCATCGCGCGGCAGTCACAGACTTTAGTATGGGCTACGTGCCACGTAACCTGCTCTGCTTGTGACGCATTCTTGCCCAGTCTATGAGCCGTATGCCAAACCTTATTCATAGTTATATTCTAGCGCAGGCTAGCTTTTATCGGTGTAACATGCTAAAATTACCCCTGTTGCATTTTATTTTGCATTCCAGTGAGTACCCGTAGCTCAGCTGGATAGAGCGTCGGCTTGCGGAGCCGAAGGTCGTAGGTTCGAATCCTGTCGGGTACACCAAAATATGAACTCCACCAACGTGTGGAGTTTTTATTTTGCTTTTACTGCAGTGCTAGAACGAGGCTTGTTAATAGCACGTTTGATTGAGGCAAGTACATCAGCTGGCCAGTTTCGACGCTCCAAGCTGTAGCCGAACGCGACGAGGACGATGCCAAAACCACCTAGCAGATATTGGAAATGTTCAAAGTTGGCAGTGAACGCATTATAGATATTCTGGAGCACGATTGATTGGTTCGAATCCTGTGCGAAGCTGGCCAGTAACGGACCGCCACTGAAGTTGAAGGCCAGAAGTACGACGCTACTGATAAGCATCACAGAGCCAGCAAGCTTAAACCATGTGGCTTTGCGACCAACTGTAAACCAGCCCGCGACGGCAATTGCGGCCAAGGCGAGCAATGTTGCTGGGAGTAGAACGAGTAGGAATTGGCCAGCGCGGTGGATGTCAGGCAAAGCATCTGCTTTAAGAAGTGTAATCTTGGCGGCGTCACCGGTTGGAACGGTGAAATCAGCATCTGGTGCAATAACTTGTTTAACCGTAGTAATTACGTTCGTGAAGCTAGAGATATCTATTACGATTGGCTGGGGATTGCCCTTAGTAATGCGTTGGTTAACTTTTGTCGCAACAGTCGTCAGGATGCCCTGAAAACGATCGTTATTTAGTAGCGATTCGATTAAGGACTGAGTTGGACTTGTGAGTACGCGACCGGCAATTGGTCGACCGGCGAATACCTTATCCGTAACTTCGCTGGCGATAGCAGATCGAGATGATTCGCTGGTTATCGCGGTGACTACTGTGTTAGAGAAGCGCTCGCTGTTATATACGTTGTTTCTAATCCAAACCGTCAGGCTGGCGGTCATCAGTAAGACAGTTGCTAAGGTAACGAGAAGATATCGTTTCCAATTTAACTTTTTAGCCATTTTCTCGGTCTGTTTACTTGTCTTTGCCATCTGAGCCTCCAAATTTAATTTGATTATACAACAATTCTATAATTAATACAACACCGCTTATGCTAGCCAATTGGGTACCAATAAGAATAGGCGTATGCTGGTTGTAATGAGCGATATGAAAACTGTCTCCCCTACTCGACTTCGTGTTGGAGTTCTATGCTTCGCATTGTTTTGGATTCCATTGCCCGTAGTAGTTATCTTGATCGGGCAAAAGAACAACTCTGGTGCTACACCCCATGCCGCGCTCGTTGCCGCGCTTATTGTCGGCTTAGTTCAGACAGTATTCGGTATTTTCGGTCTCGTGATCGCCGGTAAAGAAACGTTTAAAATCGTCAAAGACTCATCTTGGCGTACGTTGCCACGAAATGTTTGGGCCGTTTTGAGGCACGGAACCTACCAACACCCCTGATAATTACAACAAATTATATTTGACAAATTGGGCCAAAGCGCTCATAAATAGGTTTATAACTAATTCAGGGGAGAACATCCATGAGTAACGATACGATGAGGACTGTGGGCATCCTTGGTGGGGTTTCAGCAATCTTATTTGGAGTAGCAGCAGTTTTCTGGCCACAGCTTACGCTTGTGACGTTGCTCTACTTATTCGCAGCATTTGTGCTGGTTAACGGTCTTTTTGCTCTCTTTGAGGGCATTATGAACATCGGTGGAAAAGGTTCTTCATGGTTCCTAAAGCTGTTGCTTGGTGTTCTACAAATCGGCGTTGGTATCTACTTACTTCGTCACCCACACGTCACGTTTGCAACGTTCATCCTATTAATCGGCTTTACCCTCATCTTTAGGGGTGTCTTTGATATGGTTGTTGCCTTCGCTGACAAGATGAGTGCAACAAACCGCACGCTACTTCTTATCGGTGGCGCATTGTCACTGATCGTTGGCATCTTGGTTCTTTTCCAACCAGCTGCAAGCGGTGTCGCTTTCGTTTGGTTGATCGGCCTTTACTGCTTGATCACTGGTCCAATTTCAATTGCTCTCGCGGTTGATGCGGGTAAGAAATAGTCTTCCAGAGTACCTTTAAAGAAAGCTAGAACTATGAAGCAGGAAGATAATCTTATATGGTCTTCCCTCGTCTTCTTCCTCGGTAGTCTTGTAACGCTGTTCGGGCTTGACCTGCATAGCCGTTACGCCTACCGACAGTCGTACGAGACAGCCCTTCATTGGCATCTCGGTGCCGGGCTGGTGATACTAGTAGGTATCGTAATGATTGTCGTCGGACTTATCGGCATCATCGCTTCTCTAGTATCACGTCAAGACTAGCAACAAAAAGTTCGCAAATAAAAAACGGCTCCGTCATATCGACAGAGCCGTTTTTAATTACTGGATTAAACGTGGCTTCTTTGGCTTCTGGCCTGAACTTGAAGCTGCTGGCACCGTCGGTGCTGTACCAACAGGTTGTTGCTGAGCTGTCTCAACGGGATTCTCAGCGACAGCCGGTTGCTGCTGAGGAGCTACGGGCTGGTGCGCCTTTGTCTTTGAAGCTGACTTGTATGACTTAGCGCTCCGTTTTCGAGTCACAATCAGACTAGTGAAACCAAGAACTGACAAGATGACTAACCCGATACCGATGTACATGTAATCGTTGCCAACTGATGTCTGTAAGCTGTGCAGGAAGGTAGTAAGCGATTGCTGCAGTGGGCCAACGTCAGTGTTATTGAACGCTTTGTTCTGGGCGTACTTGAAGCCAACATCAGAGCCAAACTTGGCACCGATTAGGACGATACCAGATAGCAGGTAGACGATACTCAAACTGCGGACACCATTGCGGCGGCGAGGAGCTAAGAATAGAATCATGAGCGATAGTACTACAATGGCACCAAGCAATGCGTATGGCGCAACCGTTGCATAGTGGTAGACCTTCGGCGCAAACGAAGCCTTCACGTAATAGGCTTTGCCACCATTCTGGCTAATTGTGTCTGCTGTAAAACTGGTTTGCTTCAAGAAGCCGTCGCTACTAAGTAATTTAGCAGTAACTTTGGCGCCTTCAGCTGCAGGCACAACAGATACTGGACGACATGTGATGGTAAGTGGGTCGGCATTCTCGTAGTTCAATGTAGCCAACTGGGCTGACGTACAAACAGGTAGGCTCGCCAGATGGGCGGTAACACTTTGTCCGACCAGAGTTGCGAATTCCTTCTTTGGCCCAGACAAATCAACCACAAAAACAGGCTTAGCGGTCTTGCCATCTAACCATGCGTAATTGGCATCTATAACCGTGTTTACATCTTGTTGTAAAACGGCTGGTGAGAAGGCCTGATTGATAGCTTGCGTGACGGCTGGGTCAGAGGTAGAAATACCACCACCGTTACTACCGGTATTACTTGACTTGTTTGCTTGCTGCAATGCGTTATCAATAAAGTGGTCATACAATTTACTCTGCTGTAATTCAGTTTCGATTTTAGTAGGATGCGCGAACACTAAATTGATGGTTCCGGCCGTGGCAGTACCCACGATTACGACATACAGAATAACTGATAAAACGAACACGAGGAATTTTCTAAATATAAGCATAATGCCCATTGTAAATTAAACCTCCCGATTCCCCAATAATTTGTTTGCAATCGTAAGTCGTCCACGAGTATACGCGTATGCTTTACCGCTTACCCACCCCAGAACATGCAGCCCTTTACCCGAACTTCCCCTTGACCTGAAACCTGTTGTGACGTGGCTACCCCGCGAAAGCAGTACTGTATACTGACTGTCATATGAAAGACAGTATATTCACGCTGATTGTTCGGGGGGAGGTGCCTTGCCACAAGGTGTACGAAGACGCCACTACCCTTGCCTTCCTTGATATTCACCCGATCCAAACCGGCCAAGTTCTAGTAATACCCAAACAACAGGTTGAGTTTGTGTGGGAGCTTGAAGATGAAACGTATCAAGCGGTCATGAAAACAGCCAAAAAGGTCGCCATTCGTCTGCGTGAGGTTTTCCCCGAGAAACAGTTCGTTGCGATGCACGTTGAGGGCCTCGATGTAGCTCACGCCCATCTTAAAGTCTTCCCGTTTGATAATGACGAAGAGTTTCGCCACAAACCAGATATGTTGGCCGATCCAGACCACGCGGCGCTTGCCGAAATCGCCGCCAAACTCGCATTCTAGGCTTTAGCGGCTTATCTAGTACAATAGGGGTATGACATTACTCTATTCACTCTTTTTTGCGGCCGGGGTGTCAGGGTTCATCTTCTCAAAGTTTAGTCGTCGTACTGGCTACGGCAATGAAAAGAGCGTTTTAGGCTTAGTAGCAGTCACCTTCGTGATATCTTTTATAGTCTTCTATACACTTATGGCCGGCGTGTTTCATATTCACTAGCCGTTTAATACTAGTTTTCTCTTGGAAGCCAGCCCGCTAACTGGTAATATAAGGCCATGGATGAGAAGAGTTTAGGCAAGCGCCTACAATTGGCGCGACAAGCCGCTGGTATGACCCAGCAGCAGCTGTGTGCGGCTGCCAATTTGAGCTTCTCAACACTTACCAAGATTGAGCGTGGAGCCATCAAATCGCCCTCAATCTTCACTGTTCAATCCATCGCACGAGCACTCAATTCTAGCCTAGACGATTTAATTGGCTCTCCTGTTGCCGACAAACGCCAGCTGCGTACCTCCAGAAGTGGAGTAAAGTTCATTTACTTCGACGTAAACGGCTGCTTAGTCCATTATTACCAGCGCGCTTTTGCCAAGTTAGCAACCAAGGTTGGTGTGTCTTCTGATAGCGTAGAGACTGTATTCTGGCATTTCAACGATGAAGTATGTCGAGGCACTATCAGCATGAGCGACTTTAATAAAGAATTTGCCAAGCGGCTTGGTGTTGAGGAAATAGACTGGCTGACAGAGTATTTAACGCACGTCGAACCGGTTAAACCGATGCAAACGTTGATGATCGAGGCCGCCAAGCACTACAAGGTCGGCTTGCTTACCAATATCATGCCAAATCAGCTAGCTGGCATGCGTAATAACGGCAAACTACCTGACCTTAACTATGACGCCATTGTTGATTCATCTGAAGTCGGCGTAATTAAACCCGATTCGGCCATTTATGATATCGCACTACAGCGTGCTAGCGTAAAACCAGAAGAGATTCTGTTGATTGACGACACGCGAGCGAACCTGGTCGCCGCCGAAAAACAGGGGTGGCACGTGCTGTGGTTTAACGATGCTCGCTCTCACGAGTCTACCGATCACGTTCGCCAAGCCCTCGATCTAGATTAGGCTATTGCTGACTAAAGCGGGTAATTTCTTTGCCGATGGCTTCGAGTTGCTGTTTTGCTTCGCTGAGTTGGTCTTTGGTCTGTGTCACGACGGACTTAGGCGCGTTATCAACGTAGCTCTTGTTTGCCAAACGGCCTTCTAGCTGAGTAATAACTGCTTGTTGCTTTTGTTGTTTGTCTCCAAGCTGTACGAGATATGCTTGAGCAGTACCTTGGTCAATGTCTAACCAGCAGCGATGCGAAGTATCGGTTAGATACAGACCAGTACCATCGGACACCTCTGTGACACCTTTTAAGCGCGCTAGACGGGCGATAGTGGCTGCATTGGCCGCCAAGAACGGTTCATTCGTGTAATACAGCGTTAGACCCGATAGAACGAGAGCTTTGCTAATCAAACGAACTTCACTAATGATTGCTTTTACGTCATCAAAACTACTGGCGGCCTTTTTATCAAAGCTGACTCCCCTGCCCTGTTCGCGCGATGCGAGGATACTATCTTGTTCCCAAGCCAGTGTTTGCCAAATTGTCTCGGTGACAAACGGCGCGAATGGATGCGCCAGCATCAAAACTGATTCCAATACATGCGCCAAAAGCCCCTTGTTGGGCTCAACTTTGCTAGCTTCAATGTACCAATCAGCCACGTCATCCCACACGAAACGGTAGAGTGTATCGTACGCTTCGCCAAAGCGATAGGCAACTAGATCAGCATTAATCTTATCTGTAGATTGTTGTAATTTACTCAATACCCAATGGTCTTGAACCGTGGCAGGTTTTACGTCTTCCCTGCTCGTTTCATCGCCAACAATATCTTCGATGTAGCGTGCGATATTCCAGAGCTTGTTACAGAAGTTTCGATTCGCTTCAATCTTGCCCCAACCCCAGCTTTGATCGTTCCCCGGGCTGACACCCATGATGAGTGCCATGCGCAACGCGTCAGTACCATACTTGGGGATTACAGTTAGCGGGTCGATGATTGATTCAGGACGGCTTTTGCTCATCTTTTTGCCATCCTCAGCTCGCACCAAACCGTGCAAGTAAACGTCCTTGAATGGCACTTGGCCGGTCGCGTATGTAGTCATTAGAATCATGCGAGCAACCCAGAAGAATATGATGTCCCAGCCTGTTTCTAACACCGTAGTTGGGTGATAAGCTTGGAAGTCAGGACTTTGCTTGAGTAAGTCTTCAAGACTCAAACTATAGTCATTGGCCAACGCCGGATCAATGAGTGTGCTCCAAGTCCATAATGCCGAACTAAACCACGTGTCGAGGGTGTCAGGATCTTGCTCCCATTCGCGCCAGCCTTCGTCGCCATTTTCAGGCGGTAAGACACCAGCATAGGTCTCTTGCTTGCCATCAGTATCTTCACGGTACCAGACTGGAATACGATGTCCCCACCAGATTTGACGGCTAATGCACCAGTCACGTAAGTTATCAATCCAACTGAAGTAAATCTTATTAAAGCGTTCAGGAATAATTGTAATGTCGCTATCGTTGATAACGTCCTGCAAAACCTCTTTGAGGGTACGCTGCTTCCCTTTCCAATGTACCACCGGCTTATTGACGTCAACAAACCACTGTAATCGAATTTGTGGCTCAATTACACCCTTGCCCCGCTCGTTTATAGCTACGTTGTGCTCGTAGTGCTCATCAACAGATACAACTAGACCTTTTTTCTTGAGCTTTTCGACGATTTTTGGACGCGCATCAGTGATATCCATGCCGGCAAATTCACCCGCAACTGATAGCAGTTTCCCGTGAAAATCAATAATTTGTTCCTTGTCGAGTTTGTGCCGTTCTGCGATTTCAAAGTCAGTGTGATCATGCCACGGCGTAATTGTCATAACCCCGGTACCAAACTCTGGATTTACTGCTTCATCTTTGATAACTGTCGCTACAACTTTACCGTTGATCCACTCGGCCTCAAAAGTATCGCCATGTTTATACTGGGCGTACCGCTTGTCATCAGGGTGCATAACAACGTATTTGTCACCAAACTTAGTCTCAGGACGAGCGGTGCTTATCTGGAATGGGCCATACTGAAACGTGTAAAATGCAGTGACCTCTTCTTTATAGACTACCTCATCATCTGACACGGTAGTTTCAAGGTTAGGATCCCAATTCACAATGCGATGTCCCCTGTAAATCAGGCCGTCATCGTACATTTTCGTGAAGACTTCGTTGACGCTACGATTGAGTGAATCGTCGAGCGTATAACGAAGGCGCGACCAGTCGGCACTAGCGCCCATCGCGCGCATTTGGCCAAGCATAGTATCACGGCTGCCAGATACAAACGTTCGTGTCCGCTCCAAAAAGGCATCTCTGCCGATGGCGTGCTTGTCAGTTCCCTCTTCGGTCAATTGTTTCTCAATGATGGCATTTACAGCTAATGCGGCGTGATCTGTACCAGGGAGCCAGAGTACATCTTTCCCCTGTTGACGAGCGTGTCTAGCCATAATATCTTGTAAGGTTAGAAAGAGCGCGTGACCAATGCTCAATGTGCCTGTTTCGTTAGGCGGTGGCATAGCAATCGAGAAGTGTTCTTTGGTGCTCTCAGGGTGCGCGGTAAATACCCCGCTCTTTTCCCATAGCGCGTAAATGTCCGCTTCATACTCACCAGGCTCGTAAACCTTAGACAATTTCATACGTAAACATCATACCACCTCTGTAAGCAATTGACAAAAAGACTCTAAAATGCTATTATGTAATAAGCATGGCAGAAAATCAAAATCGACCAGTTTCACATGAAGTTGAATTAGCCCCTAGACATGAACCACTCGACGAACAACGAATGGGTGACTATCTTGCTGGAGTAGGGAACCACGAAGGCAAAGCACTACTACTGTTAGCCTTAAATCAAGCTGACAATGACAAATTCCATACGCGTGGACAACTCCATGAATTATTAAAAGAACTACCGGGGAGCAAGAACGCTTATTTAGGTAACAGAGGAAATCAAGTTAACTGGTGTCAAAGATCGTTAGCACCGATTGGTTTTGTTGCTAGAGAAGAATATGATGGCGCTGATCGATTTGCCATTACCGATGAGGGACGTGAGATCGGGGTACCACTTGCAGGGCTGTTGCTCGATTTCTCCGAGCGCCATAAGGTTCCGCTAGTTGAACTTTTTGGCAGTTCTATTTCTAATGGAAAAATGCGCTCACCAATTATTAGATTACGGATGGTTCGTGAATTGCTAACTCATCCGAATGGCGCAAATTTGGCTGAGATGGTCGATTCAACTGAGGTAGCCGATCAGGTAGTTATCGAAAAGCATCTCCGTAAACTTGCGGTTGTAGGGCTGATTGAGTATAACGATTGGGACAATGCAGTAGATGAACAACGCGTTGCGTTACTGGATAAGTCGTTTGAACCGAATTCGCAGGCTACCTGGCAATCACTAATAGTCGAGCGACTTAAGGCCGAAGATTCGGTAAGTTTTGATGACTTGATATCGTACTGTAGTCAAAAACAGCCAGAGTCTGATGCCCAGCTAGACGACGCAGCGGTAGCTATTAAAGTCTCTATAACACTTTATAGATTACGTGAGCGGGGGAAAGTGAGCCCACCAAGTGGCCAACTAAAGGACCAAGCGTTACCCGTACGATTTACTTCTGGTCAAGAACAGGTATGGACGGAGCTACTCAACTTGCTTGAAGCTTTCATGGACCGTGACCCGGAACTCATTGAGCGTGGCAACACACTTGCCAAGCATATTTTGAACGAGCCTGACATTATTACTAATTTGCTTAATCGATCAGCCGAGGCAGCAGCCAATACCAAAAATGATACTGGTAAAGATTTAGGGACACTGGTTATGCGGGTATTAGCAAACGCACAAGCACCACTCAGCGTGCGTGATCTAGTGACGGGGGTGTCTGAAGTGCAAGGAAGAACGTATTCCCACTATGCAGTTAGTCGCATCGCCAAAAAAATCTCTGGAGCTGGGGCTATCATCGAAGAAAAAGACAAAGTCTTGCGCTATCGATTGCGTAATCCTCAATCTACATCGACAGATTCGGCACAATAATTAACGTATAAGGATCAGCAGCCAGTTGATTCTCTGAAATATGAAAACAGCCTAAGGCGGCTATCATCGCGCCATTATCCGTGCAAAGTTTCATATCGGGATATTCGATAGGCAAGGGTAGGGCGGCAGTCAACTGACGGCGCAACTCCTTATTGGCAGCTACGCCTCCTGCGATGACCACGCTTTTGGGGCCGAACTCGTCATAAGCGACTTTTGCCTTGTCGACAATCGTTTCAATCGCGATACGCTCAAAGCTTGCTGCAATGTCATGCTTCTGAACGTCAGAGAGGCGTTCTGAGAGCTTGGAAGAAGGGAAATCGTAACTTTCCCCGATTTGTGCTTGTGCTAGTCGTAAAACAGCCGTTTTGAGCCCACTAAAACTAAAGTCATAGGTACTCATTTTGGCTTTCGGGAGTGGGAAAGCCGTAGGATTACCCATTTCGGCAGCTTTTGACACCGATGGACCTCCAGGGTAGGGAAGTCCGAGAATCTTAGCAACTTTATCAAATGCTTCGCCAATGGCGTCATCGTGCGTGCGTCCAAGCAGTTCATAGTCAAAGTAGCTTCGGAATAAGACCAGCTGACTATGGCCACCTGAGACTATGATGGCTAACATCGGGAAGTCGGGCTGTGAACTCCGCATTGTGTAGCCTGGTAGGGAAGTATCTGTCAAGAAATTCGCGTAGACATGGCCCATCACATGATTAATGGCGTACAGCGGCTTATCGTGAGCAATTGCCAGCGTACGAGCTGTTAACACACCTATTAATAGACTTCCGCCCAACCCAGCTCCATATGTAACTGCAATCGCGTCGATATCGTCCCAAGTACACTTTGCCTCATCTAAAGCCTGCTCGATTACGGGCAGGATACTTTCGATCTGACTACGGGCGGCAATTTCTGGCACCACGCCACCATACTTAACGTGCAACTCCATACTCGACGCCACGACGTTACTTAACAGATGATGTCCGTCTTCGACTACGCTAGCCGCCGTCTCATCACAACTGGTCTCAATGCCCAAAACTTTCATACGTAGATTAAGCATAGCACGCCTACAGGGAACTAAACTTGCCAAAATACGAATAATGTATGGATATGATTGACAAAACACAAGTATTTTGCTAGAATATGTATTAGTAACAAACAAAACAAATAACAAAAAGAAGCCTCACATCACTATGCGTACACAAGAACAAGCACCAAACCTTAATCCTACTGACGACCAAATTCAGGCCGCGTATCAAGCTGCGATGCACGAACGACGTGAAGTGGGAGCT
The DNA here is from genome assembly GCA_038237095.1 of Saccharimonadales bacterium (SeqCode). Lineage (GTDB taxonomy): Bacteria > Patescibacteriota > Saccharimonadia > Saccharimonadales > UBA4665 > JAJXTN01. The sequence continues at coordinate 12,738 of JBBRZB010000001.1, forward strand.
TTAGATATGTACGTTGCCGCCGCAGGTTTGCCTGAGGGCGCTGATGGCCCAGCTGTGACAAAGGCTGGTCTTGGCCACGAGAAAGTAATGGCTGCTGGCTTCTCTGGTTATCAAGAACTCCGTGATGAGTCCAAAGATTGGGTTGCTAAAGCTGACGCACGTGACCGAGTTTCTGATGATGAATTGAACGCAGAGTCTCGCCTACAAGCTCGAGCCGAAGGTGTACAACGAGAAGCCGATTACCAAGCCGAGATGAAAACTATGCGAAGCGAACGCGATGCTAATAAGGCTGCTGCTGAAGCAAAGTATGCTACTGACCGCCGCGCTGCTATTATTGAAGCTCACCAAGATCGCATTGATGGCATTGTATATAGCGCCAAGATTAAGGGCGGTGGACAGAATGCATTCGATAAGAACCCAGAAGCTGCAGCAAAGATTAAACAAGAGGCTACTGAACGTGTAGTAGCTGAAGTTGAAGCAGAAGGCTTTGATTTCAAGCGTGGTGATGAACGTCACTACAAGGTTACTCGTAACCTAGCTGGCGAAGCTCGTAGTGCTGAAATGGCAGAACTCTTATCTGACTTCAGAAAGGGCAAACTAGTCCAACACGAAACTGCTGAACAACGTGCCGAGAAAACTAGCTTTGATCAGTTAAAGCAGGATGTTGAAGCTGATTTTCCAAATTCAGAAAATGACAAGGACTTTGATGCTCATGCAGATGAAGCGCTGAAATTAGTTGCATACGCGGAGCCAATTACCGATCCATCAGAAAAAGGCATGCGCAGCCGAACAAAGCGCATCATGGCTAAGGCTGCTGCTGCGTTGAAGGGTCTTCGCATGGTCGAACATCCCGAGTACTCTAGCAAGCGACCATCAGATGCTAAAAAGAGCGGCAAACGATCCGTTTCAGCATTTATAGCTACCAAATACACAATGGGGACTCAACGCGTTGGAGAGTACTTTGGTGACGAAGAAAAGGGAACTCGCCGTAAGGTTGGTGCAGTCGTTGTTGGTGCTATCGCAGTCGGAACAATCGCATTTCTATCGTACAAGGGCCTGCAAAGCGGTTCGTCAAATGGCGGAGCACAAGAAGCTGCTAACAACGGTCCAAGCGGTGGTTCTGGCGCGGCAAACCACCCAGGCACGGGAGGCAATCACGGTGGTTCTGGCGCTGGAAATCACCACGGTGGAGGCTCACACACGCCTAACCACCAGCCCGCTCATACCACTCCAGCACATCACAATGTCGCTAAACTAAAGCCCGGCGAGAATCCTTGGACTGCAGCACGAGCTGATTTAGTACAGCATGGCAATCTCCACCCAACGGATGCTCAGATTCAAGTGAACGACGCTCGAATCTTACACGTTAATCACATCAGTCCTGAGCAAGCTCATCACTTGGCTGTTGGAACTGAATTAGATCTCGACGACTAAAATTGGTCAAACATGGTACGAAATCGGCCGCATATTGCGGCCGATTTGCTTTATACTTGAGGGGATATGAGTTTTCGTAGCAGCGTTAAGAAGTTGATTCCAACCGGATTGTTCCACGCGGTTGAGCCATATGGCCACTTGCTAGAAGCCGTCACGTTCAATATATTGAACGGCTTTCCGTCTAAAGGCATGAAAGTTATCGGTGTGACAGGTACTAACGGTAAAACAACCACCTCGTTTTTGATACACAAAATGCTGCATAACGCAGGTTACAAGGTAGGGTTGATGACCACGGTCGCCTACGGTGTCGGTGATGATATCCAACCGCAAGTTGAGCATATGACGAGTGTCGATGTGCCAACGCTTATGAAACGACTGAAGTTCTTGAAGGCCCAAGGGGCTGAATGGTTGGTCTTGGAAACGACGAGCCATGCTTTAGCGCAGCACCGAGTGTGGGGCGTGCCGTACAGCGTAGCGGTTATGACGAACATTACTCACGAACACTTGGATTATCATGGAACATTCGAGCGCTACCGCGATGCTAAGCGGATGATGTTCAAACAGACCAATGCGAATAAAAAGGGTTTACGGATTGGGATTGTTAACGCTGAAGATCCTAACGCGTCGTTGTTTGCTAGCGACGTGGCGCACCCAGTGCTGTATGGCATCGAAAAGGGTGATCTGAGAGCTACAAACGTTAAGCTTAGCTCAGAGGGCGTGCAATATGACGTGCAGGTTGGTGGCGAGACGCTCCATATTGCGACACATCTTCCAGGGAGTTTTAACGTATTCAATTCGCTTGCGGCGGTTGGCGTGGGCCAAGCTCTGGGTCTCACAGGGGCGCAGATTGAACAGGGGATCGCTAGCTTGCAAGGAGTTGAGGGCCGCATGACGCGCATTGACGAGGGGCAAGACTTTAGCCTCATTGTCGATTATGCGCACACGCCTGATAGCTTCGAGAAGTTATTCAAGGACTTGAAGCCTATCGTGAAGGGCAAACTGATTGTAATGTTTGGATCGGCGGGGCGCCGCGATGAGGCCAAGCGTGCTGTGCAAGGCGATTTAGCCGGCCGTTATGCTGATGAGGTAATTATTACTGAAGAAGATGACCGCGATATTGATGGTGATGAAATTATGAATCAGATTGCGGCAGCGGCTGAAAACGTTGGCAAAGTGCGCGACACAAACCTGTTTCTGGTGCATGATCGTACTGATGCGATCCAGTTTACTGTCAACCGAGCTAAAGCTGGCGACACGGTGTTATTACTTGGCAAAGGTCACGAAAAAGACATTTTACGTAATGGACCTAAGGCCGCGGAATTACGACATCTCAAACAGGATGATCATGATCAGGAACGTGTCGTGGAATTCCCTTGGGATGAAATTGGCACGGCGCACGCTGCGCTTAAAACGCGTTCGTAGCCCTCATTAGTTATCGAGGGTGAGCGTCGTGCATCGGATGTACCCTCCGCCCTTGGCAAGTTCAGTGATGAGAGGTGTGATAGTCTTGAGGCCTGCCGCTTCGATGTCGGCTTTAAGCTGGGGCGCGCGGGCACTCATTATGACTGTTTCACCTGTTGAGACCAGATTACAGGCAAAACCTTCGGTAGCTTCTTGGAACGAGACTTCGATTTTTTGGAATGGAAGCGCACGGAGTCTTTCCTGACTTTCCAGCGTGAAGGCATCTGGGCACCAGGCAAAAAGATCATCACCCAAGATGGAGATGGCGAGGTCAATGTCGTAAAAGAAACTGTCCGGCCAACCCGAGAGCTCGTTTATAACAGGCGCGCCGGCTGCGTCACGCTCGGGAATTGTCTCGAGAGCGATAACCTCATAACCAAGTTCTTGAGCTACGAAGTTGTGCATTCGAGGGTCTGTACGATAGTTTGAACCGGCAAGCAGATAATCGCCGATTGGAAGCGCGTCGCCTTGACCGCTGAAACGGTAGGGCGCTTTTATGACCCGTTTGCCTAGATCAGCGAGTATCTTTTCAGCGTACTCTTCTTCAGCTTTTCGGGGACCGGGAAGATTGGCTAATATGACTGTGTCGCCACGGCACAGCCCCCAGTTCGCGGTGAATATGCCATCCTGACACTTGAGCGGTGGGGCAACTTTGACTATATTTACGTCTGCCGCAGCGAGCGCTTCACGAATTGAAGCGGTCTCGTCCATTACTTTTTGGCGATTTATTTCACCAACGTTATGTGAATAGGCATTAAGTGGCACGACGTCGAAATAGTCAGCGCCTGACATGAGAACGGTCTGGTTTATCTTCATCGGCATAGCTACCGTATTATACAGAGCAGGTAATGCGGCGACAAAGGCCGCTTGACGTCACTCGAGGTAGTTGGGTATTATGAAAGGTGATGATTAGCACTCTCACTGTTAAAGTGCTAATAAGTAACGTTCATACGGAGGAGAGATCACATGAGCACACCACTGCAACCATTGGGTGAATACGTTGTCGCTGTCGGCGAAGAAGCTGAGACTAAGACTGCGAGCGGTTTATATATACCAGAGAATGCGGCCGAAAAGCCTAAGACGGTAAAAGTCTTGGCCGTTGGCAAAGACGTCAAGCATATCAAAGTAGGCGATCGAATTGTCTATAAAGCTTATGCGAATACCGATGTTAAAGTCGGTACAGACGACTATATTTTGGTCAAAGAAGAAGACATTTTAGCGATCGTAAAATAGGAGGAGTTTACCGACATGGCAAAGAAAGTTTTTTATGATGATGATGCCCGCAAGCGAGTGCTTGGTGGAGCTGAAGTACTGTATAACGCGGTCAAAACCACGATGGGGCCAAAGGGCCGTAACGTAGTTATTAGTAAACAATTCGGCGCTCCAACCGTTACGCATGATGGTGTAACCGTGGCTAAGGGCGTTGACCTAGCTGATGTAGACGATGAGACGTTGGGCTACAAAGTTGGCGCGGAACTTATCAAACAAGCTGCTAGCAAAATGAATGATGTTGCTGGTGACGGTACCACCACTGTAACTGTTTTGACCTATCACATCTTAAATGAAGCCAACAAATTGATTGCGGCAGGACATAACCCAATGCAATTGCGCAAAGGGCTTGAAGCAGCTAGTCATGATGTCGTGAAGAAACTTTCGACACTTGCTGAAGATATTCATGGCAAAAAGGGTCGAGTGGCTGAAGTAGCAACTATTTCAGCCGGTGATAATGAGATTGGCGAATTAATTGCCGATGTTATCGATAAGGTCGGCAAAGACGGTGTTGTCACTGTAGAAGCAGGGCAGGGCTTGCTACTAGAGTCTGAAGTTGTAGAAGGGTTTACGTTTGACCGTGGTTTTGTGAGCCCATACATGGTGACAGACACGGCTCGCATGGAAGCTGTCTATGACAAGGCTGCTATCGTCGTAACAGATAAGAAAATCAGCAGCATTCAGGAATTCTTACCACTACTTGAGAAAATCGCTCAGTCCGGCAAAAAAGATTTAGTACTGATTGCCGAAGACGTTGAGGGTGAAGCACTTGGCACTCTGATTTTGAACCGCTTAAAAGGCGTGTTTAACACCGTAGCTATAAAGGCGCCTGCCTTTGGTGATCGACGCAAGGATGTTTTGAGCGATATCGCAATTTTGACTGGCGCGACAGTTATTACTGATGACCGTGGTATGACGTTTGAAAACGTAGGCATGGACGTTGTCGGTGCGGCTCGCCGCGTGATTGTAAACAAGGATGCTACAACTATCATTGAGGGTTCCGGTAACCCAGCTGAAGTTACTGCCCGCATCAAACAGATTACGTCACAGGCTGATATTGCCACTAGTGAATATGACAAAGAAAATCTTGAGAAGCGCCGCGCAGCGTTGAGTGGCAAAGTCGCGGTAATTAAAGTCGGTGGGGCGACTGAAACTGAGATCGAAGAAAAGAAATTCCGTGTTGATGATGCCGTACACGCCGTAAAAGCTGCGCTTGATGAAGGAATTGTCCCCGGTGGTGGCGTAACGTTGATTCACTTAGCGACCGGCATTAAAGTTACGACTAGTGATTCCGAAGCAGCTGGCGCGCAATTATTGAAGAACGCGCTCGAGCAACCGTTTAGGATTCTATTGTCGAACGCAGGCATTAATGCAGATGAGTTCTTGCCGCTAGTACGAACGGGCAAGGGGCTTGTGGGCGTTGATGTTAATGATTCAACAAAGCTGGTTGATTTAAAAGCCTCAGGAATTATTGACCCCGCCCGCGTCACTAAGGAAGCTATTCTGAACGCGGTCTCAATCGCTGGTACGGCGATGACTATGGGCGCGCTTGTGGTCGAAGTGCCAAAGGAAGATAAGGGTGGTGCTGACGCTATGCCAGGTATGGGTGGCATGGGTGACATGATGTAACGTTAGTTCTTAGAACGACATGCATGGATACAAAAAGGGCTTGGACGAAAAATCCAAGCCCTTTTGTGTAATCAATGGCTAGTTGGCGGTGTGTTGAGTGAAGTAATTGATTTCGTTGACGATGTCGAGCAAGGCTTGAGCGCGAGCTTTCTCATCAGTGATTGCCTGTGCGGCATCATAGGCTGCACGGACGAGACTTTGGTCGTCACTGGCCTGAATCATCATCATAGTGGTGCGGAACTTTTCTTCGGGGGATTGATCCAGGTGGCCAACCAACGGCGACAGCTGACTTAAGGCTTGCTGTTTGATATCAAGGAGATCGTTAGTGTCAACAGGACCGGCAGGAGAGACTGGTGTCACGACGCTTGCCGCTGGCGCGACGTCGGCTGGGGCGTCGATTGGCGCTCCGGGATGCTGCCATGGAGCAGGTGAAGCGGCTGGTGCTGGCAAGGCTTGTCCTAGATTAGGGTCTGGCATCGCTGGTGCTGCTGCGTCAGCTGGCGGAAAGCCAACCTGATTGTCGTTAGTAGGTTGCACATCATCTTCTCGACCAAACATAATTCCCCCCGGCCTGTTCTATGCAGGCAAATTTGTCATTTAGCATTATCAATTTACAATATAGGTATCATACCAAAAGCTAAGCACAAGCACCAATCGGAGGGTACCCCATGTTAGACGATTTAAAAATGATTCATGAACGAGATGCAGATGACGCCTTAGGCGTGGCCGAAAAACAGTGGCAGCAGCTAGTCCACGACTATGGTTTAGAATTCTCAAACGTTGGATCAATTGATAACGTGGTTTTGGCTGGGATGGGTGGATCGGCTTTGCCAGCCGTGTTCCTTCGATCATGGCCAGGCACGTCGGTGCCATTTGATATCGCACGCGACTATAATATTCCAAGCTATGTGAACGAGCGCACGCTCTTTATCTCATCGAGCTACTCAGGAAATACCGAAGAAACACTGTCTGCGCTAGCCGAAGCCGAAGCAAAGCAGGCACAGATTGTGGTGATCGCAGCTGGCGGCAAGCTCGCTGAGCACGCTCAGGCCAAAAACTACCCGCTATTTACGGTTCCAGGTGGTATTCAACCTCGAATGTCGACCTTTTATTTCTTGACTGCGTTCATACAACTACTCGAACCACTTGGTTTGGTACCGGCGGGCTCGCTCGACGAGTTACACGCCACATCGGATTGGCTTAAAGACCAGATTGCACCGTGGCGAGCCGATGTTGTGACGGATAATAACCCCGCGAAACAGCTTGCACTTGAGCTAATTGGTAAATCTGTGGTGGTTTATAGTGGTCCAAAGTTGTTCCCAGCAGCCAACAAAATGAAGATTGGCTTCAATGAAAATGCCAAAAACGTAGCTTGGGTGAATCAGTATCCCGAATTTAACCACAACGAATTTATTGGTTGGTCGAGCCACCCCGTCGATAAGCCATACGGTGTGGTTGAGATTCGATCTAACTTGGAACACGAACGAGTTCAAAAGCGTTTCGTGGTGGCTGAGCGATTACTTTCGGGCAAGCGCCCTGCACCACATGTCGTGGTTCCTCAGGGTGAAACACTGCTGCAGCAACTACTATGGGCATCTAACTTCGGTGATTTCACGACTTTGTACGTCGCGTTGCTCAATGGTTTAAACCCAACACCAGTTGACCTTGTAGAAGACTTCAAAAAAGCTCTCGACGAATAGTCGACAGTCTCGCCACAGCTTCGGTTGCTATACTAGTGATATATGAGGATGAAGCCGTCGGCACGCAAGCAATTCGTTTTGGCTTTAATTGCCTCGTCGGCGGTTAGCGTCTGTTTCTTCTTATACGCAGCTTGGCGGAATCAGAGTCTGGAATTCGACTACCTGATTTGGAATCTTTTCTTGGCATGGATCCCGTTGCTATTGGCCTATTGGCTAACACTGATACTGAGGCGCAAATTATGGTCAAGTTGGGAAGCGTTGGGTGTGAGTGTGTTGTGGCTTCTCTTTTTACCAAACAGTTTCTATATGATTAGTGATTTTATCCATCTATTAGACGTCCAACGTGTAGATGTATTGTATGACGCGCTGATGTTTACGTCGTTTATTTATACCAGTGTTATTTTGGGGATGACCAGCTTAATATTGATACACATTCAACTCAAAAAACGTTTAAGTAGGGTAGCGGCGGATGCTTGGATGGTGCTGACAATATTCGTATGTAGCTTTGCAATCTATGTCGGACGCGATTTACGTTGGAATAGCTGGGATGTACTCACGAACCCCGGTGGCCTGCTATTTGATATCTCTGACCGCTTAATCCGCCCAGCCGATTATCCGCAAATGTTCGTCACGGTGATAAGTTTCTTCGTATTGCTACTGAGTATGTACGTTCTGGTGTGGCGGGGTATTCACCTCGTGAAAAGCCAATCAACAATCGATTAACCTCTGTTATACTTGAGATATGAAACAAGCGTTGGAGCACATTGTTGCTCAAGCTGTTCGTGAGGCATTTAATCATGAACTAGCGGTTGAGCTCACTCGCCCCGAAGAACAATTCGGTGACTATGCTACTAATGTGGCATTGCAATTAGCTGGCCCCTTGGAGCAGAATCCGCGTGAAATAGCCGAAACTCTGGCGGCTAGTCTGCGCGATAATCATGCTGATGTCCTCGAATCAGTAGAAGTTGCCGGCCCTGGTTTTTTGAACCTCCGCCTGAGCCAGCACGCTCTGCGTGATAGTCTCAATACACAGCCGGAACGGTCACTGAGTGGTCAAAAGATCGTAGTCGAGTACTCTGACCCCAATCCTTTTAAAGTGCTACATGCCGGTCATCTTTATACGAGCGTGGTGGGCGACGCGATTGCTAATTTGTTAGAGAATGCTGGCGCCGAAGTCCATCGCGTGAACTTTGGCGGTGATGTTGGGCTACACGTGGGCAAAACAATGTGGGCGATAGTTAATGAGTTTGGAGGAGAACTTCCAGATAAACTAGCAGACATTCCTGAATCCGACCGTTCAGATTGGATGGCGGCAGCCTATGTGCGTGGTACGCAAGCCTACGACGAAGATGAAGCCATAAAGCCCGAGATTGTCGCTCTTAATAAGCGAGTCTATGAGCTGCACGCCACTAATGACCACGACTCTGCCTTCGCACAGATTTACTGGACGTGTCGCCAGTGGAGCTATGATTATTTCGATAGTTTTTACGCTCGAATCGGTAGCCATTTTGAGAAGTACTATCCGGAGAGCGATACGGCTCAAATTGGGTTAGAAACTGTTCGAGAACATATCGCGGACGGAGTGTACCAAGACAGCGACGGCGCAGTCATCTTCGACGGTGACAAATATGGCTTGCACACTCGAGTATTTATTAACTCCGAAGGTTTACCGACCTACGAGGCCAAGGACGTTGGCCTGAGTATTCTAAAAGCCCACGACTATCATTTCGATCGCTCGATTATTATTACCGCCAATGAGCAAGAGCAGTATATGCAGGTTGTTCTCAAAAGTATCGAACAGTTTGCGCCCGAGCTTGCGCACGCTACAACGCATCTCACCCACGGTATGGTTAAGCTCAAGGGTGGTGTCAAAATGAGTAGCCGTAAGGGTAACTTCCTGCGTGCTATCGATGTGCTGGATGTGGCTGCTGAAGCCAGCAAAAGTCTTGGTCAAACTGCCGATGAAGAGGTTGTTTTGGGCGCGGTTAAGTACGCGTTTATCAAAAATCGTATGGGTGGCGACATTATTTATGATCCAGCCGAATCGGTGAGCATGGAAGGTAACAGCGGACCATATTTGCAGTACGCACATGCTCGCGCTCGAAGTATTTTGCGCAAAGCTGCTATTGGCGAAACTCAGCTGTCTGATTTTGATGAAGGGGAGCGTAGTCTGGCACGCAAATTGAGCGAATATACAGAGGTGGTAGAGCGTGCCACCCGCGAGCTCATGCCTCATCATGTTTGTACCTACTTGTATGAATTAGCCCAAAGCTTTAACCGATTTTATGAGCACAATCGAGTCATTGATGACCCAAGGCAGGCGCAGCGGCTCCAATTGGTCACACTCTATGCCACTGCGCTCAAAAGTGGCTTAGGCTTGCTAGGAATCACCGCGCCGGAGACAATGTAGCTATGGCTAAAAAACCCGTCGATCAAACCCAATCAGTCACCACCAGCAATTTGCGTATGGAAGCCCCTAAAAGTTCACGCCATCATAAAACGAACGTCACTGAATTGCTCACGCAGGACCTTAATCCTGTGGGCGGTTTCGTAAAGTTCTTACGCGAGAACGCAGTGGTCGGCTTAGCGATCGGATTTGTCGTCGGTACCCAAGTCCAAGTCGTCGTCAAGCAGCTGATTACTAGTTTTATTGACCCGACGTTTTTACTATTTTTCGGTCAAACGCTGACCAACCGAGTGTTTGTACTGCATTTCCGTGGCCGCAGCGCGTCGTACAACTGGGGCGATTTCGCCTACGCGCTCCTAAACTTCTTTTTCATATTGCTAACCGTCTACGTGATTATCAAGGTACTAAATCTTGATAAACTCGATCAACCTAAGAAAAAATAGGAGGCACTACCATGCAACTCAGCGAAGATGAGTGGAAAGCAAAATTAACCCCTGAACAGTATGCAATATTACGCGAGAAGGGGACGGAGGCGCCGTTTACAGGAGCGCTGCTACATAACGAAAAACAAGGCAATTACACCTGCGGGGCGTGCGGTACCGTGCTCTTTGACGGCACCACGAAGTTCGATAGCGGTAGCGGCTGGCCAAGTTTTTATGATGCGCTGCCAGGGACCGTCACGTTAACCGAGGATGGATCTTTGGGTATGGCACGAACTGAGGCAACCTGCACTAATTGTGGTGGCCACTTGGGACATGTCTTTCCAGATGCTGTCGACCAGCCAACAGGCATGCGCTACTGCATTAACTCAGCAGCGTTAGATTTCAAAGAGAAAAATTAGCAACTACCGTCGTAGTAACGAGTTCCCCAAGCAGCCATTTGCTCTAGAATTGGCTGTAAATCGCGTCCTTTAGGGGTTAGCGTGTATTCGATACGGGGTGGAACTTCAGCGTAAGCTTTTTTGGTTATAATGCCATGCTCTTCAAGGTCATCTAGGCGTTGGCTCAAAGTGCGGGGGTTAATGGTACCAACTGATTTTTCAAGTTCGCAGAATCGTTTGCTTCCTGTAAAAAGGTCACGTAGAATCAACGCGGTCCATTTATTACCGATAATTTCCATGGCGGTTGCGATGCAGCCGATTTTGGGTTCTAGAGTGGTGGTAGAGATTGTTGAATTCATGCTTTACAAAGTATAGTATTGGCTTTATACTTGATATTACTATACAAAGTATATCATAGAGTAATACTAAAAGGAGAATAGCATGAAATTACAAGTAATTGTAGGCACTACACGACAGGGACGTCAGACGATCAAGCTCGCAAAGTGGGTGGCTAATGAAGCTGCAAAGCTCGAAGACACTACTGTTGAGCTCGTTGATTTAGTTGATTACCCAATGCCATTTTTTGATGAGCCAATCTCACCACGCTATAACCCTAATCGCGTGATTGATCCAGCGGTTAAAAAGTGGCTCGACAAGCTTGCTGAGGCGGATGCTTACGTGTTCGTCACCCCAGAGTACAACCACTCAATTAGTGGTGTTCTTAAGAACGCGCTCGACTACGTAACGACTGAACTTTCAAAGAAGCCAGCGACCGCAGCAGGTCATGGTACCGTTGGTGGTGCTCGTGCGATTGTTATGCTGAAGGAAATCTTAAGCGAGTCACAGGCAGCTATCATTCCAAAAGCAGTAGCTTTTGCCGGTGCAGGCCAGAGTATTGATGACGATGGCGTACTTGATGCTGAAGCACAGGCACATCCATATGGTCCACAGACCGCCTTGGCCGCAACGCTTGAGGAGCTTAAGTGGTACAGCGACGCATTGAGCGCCGCTCGCGCTTAAGCATAGAAGACAACTGAGTTTGAGAGACTTGTGTTGGCAAAACTCCGAGCATAAACACTCGGAGTTTTTGTTTTGGTCACTCATAAAGCTATAATGCCTGTGATATATGGATAACATCGACAAAAACGCCATTCCTACTAAATTACTGTGGGTTGATCTTGAGATGACTGGTCTTGATCCGCTCGAAGATGTCATTTTGGAGGTTGCTGCCGAAATTACCGATTTTGATTTTAAGACTTTGGCCAGCTACGAAGCGACAGTTCGACAGTCACGAGATGTAGTCGTAGAACGCATGCAGAAAAACACCTGGTGGGCTGATTTTCCAGCCAATCGTGACGCATTTATTGATGGTTTAGAAACTGCCAAATCAAGTGATCAGGTACAAACTGAACTAGTAGAATTATTACGAACTCATTTTGGGGAAGAACGAGCTGTGTTGGCGGGGAACTCGATACACAATGACCGCAATTTCATCAAACAATGGTGGCCACAGTTTGATTTGAAGCTGCATTACCGCATGCTCGATGTTAGCAGTTTTAAGGTGTTAATGCAGGGAAAGCATGGTGAAGTTTTCGAGAAAAAAGAAGTTCACCGTGCTTTTGATGACATTCAAGCTTCGATTGCTGAATTACAGTATTATCTTGAGTGGTTTCGTACTAACCAACAGTCATAAGTGGGTTAGAATAGACCAATATGGACCACAAAACCGTTGAAGACTACATTCTGGGCATGCCGAACGCCAAGTTGGACTATCCTTTTGGAGAAGGCGTGGCCGTATATAAGGTCGGCGGCAAAATGTTCGCGCTCATCAGCGAGGAAAAGAAGCCGTTGCAGCTTAGCCTGAAATGCGATCCGCAACTCAGTGACATTCTCCGTGAAAAATACGATGAGATAATGCCAGGTTATCACTTGAACAAGAAACATTGGAACACGTTAGTTCTAGCGGGGCAGCTAGAGTGGCCAGAGGTTGAAGGGCTCATTTTGCACAGCTATTATTTAGTGTCTGGCCTCTCACCAGTAGATCCGGTTTAGGCGCCGAGTTGCTTCAGTAATAGCGTGGCTCCGTCGTAGTCGGCGTTCAAAAGTGCTTTGCCTTTGGGACCTTTGGCCTGCCCGTAAGCACGCTGTAGATCTGATTTGTAGGTATTGAGCAGCGTTTGCATGGTTGTGGCATACGTTTGGTCGTACGTGCCTGCGGATGCGGCGCTGGTCAGAAGCGTGTCAGTAGTTGTACTTACTTTTAGATTGAGAACAGTTGGTGAAAGCTTAGTGCTATTGTTTTTCAGGTAGAGCTTTAAAGTATTCTGGGCGCTAGCGACAGTCGTATTGACGGTAACGGCTGAGTTGAGTGTACTGGTATGGATGCCTTGCTGAGTCGCGACTGCCGATGAAACGTGAATTAGTGCCTGCTGGTCTTGGGCAACGGCAACAAAGTAGGTCGTGGATGAAGGTTTTACCAGCAAGCTCTTGGCCACCATAAAGATGATCAAAACTATGATAATGCCACCAAGTACGAGAGCAATCCGGCCGACTAGCGATCCGCCTCCAGGGAAAGCAAGCGGCGATTTTTTGACTAGTGCAGGGTTAGTGATGAAATCGTAGTTTGGCGAAATAGTCTCGGTAGTGTGAGACATTGGCGCTTGTGGCACGAGTGGTTGTTGTGGTTGCACCCCAATATTTAAGCACAAGAGATATGACTACCCAAACTCTGTTAAGCCGCTCATGCTATGAGCTGGCTGGCAAAAGCTATAAGCTATAACCATGGATGCAGTTGAAGAGGTAAAGAATCGGCTGGCGATTGAGGACGTAATTGGCGAATACGTGCAGCTCAAACGGGCGGGGCGTAACTGGCGTGGGCTCAGTCCCTTCAGTAATGAGAAATCGCCGAGTTTCATGGTTAGTCCGGACAAACAGATCTGGCATGACTTCAGTTCGGGCAAGGGCGGCAATATGTTTAGCTTCATTATGGAAGTTGAAGGACTCGATTTTAAGGGAGCTTTGGAGCTGTTGGCCCGCAAAGCAGGCATCGATCTTGAGCAATTTCGTGGCAGTAGCGCACGCAATGGTGGGCCAAACAAAGAGCGATTGTATGAGCTACTCGATTTGGCGGCCAAGTTTTATCAAGTACAGTTTTCACAGAACAAAGTCGCGCTGACATACGTGCTTAAGAAACGTCAATTTACCAAAGAGACCGCCCTTGAGTGGCGTCTTGGCTACTCACCAAATAATGGCTCGGCACTCATAACGTTCGCCAAGACCAAAGACTTTACAGAAGTCGAATTGCAACAAGCCGGACTAACTGCCAAAAGTTACCGTGGCGGGATACAAGATATGTTCCGTGGTCGTTTGATGATTCCTTTGCAGGATCCGCAGGGAAGGGTGATTGGCTTTACGGCACGAATTTTAGAGGATGATCCGAACGCGCCAAAATACATCAATACGCCACAAACCGTGTTGTACGATAAAAGTCGTCATATTTATGGCCTTCATTTGGCTAAGGAAAGTATTCGAAAGGATAAGTTTGCAGTATTAGTCGAGGGGAACCTAGATGTAATAGCCAGTCATCAGGCGGGCGTACGGCAAGTCGTGGCGACTGCTGGCACGGCGCTCACCGAGCCAAATCTCAAAGCCTTGAGTCGTTTTACGGGCGATATTCGACTCTGTTTTGACGCCGATAAAGCTGGCGTCGCCGCCACTGAGCGCGCGATTCCAATTGCGAGCCGCGTTAAAGTTAGCTTAAGTATTATTGATATTCCTAGTGGCAAAGATCCCGATGAATTGATAAAACAGGATGTCAGCGCATGGGAAAAAGCTGTCGACACCCATGAATACGCCTTGGACTGGTTGATGACACGCTACCAAAAACTATTAGACGTGAATTCAGCCCAAGGCAAACGCGAATTTACTGATGTTTTACTACCGGTTGTGCGTGGCTTATCAGACCCTGTTGAGCGCGATCATTATCTCACCAAGGTTTCGGAAATATTAGGCGTCAGCAAGGATGCTCTGGACCAAAAATTCGGCACTGAAAACGCGATTCCAGAGCGTCAAAGGCGAATTAAGGCTACGCCGGCCGCAGTTGATAAGCGAGCCTTGGAAGACCAACGCTTGCAGGATCATTTCTTAAGTTTAATGTTGATGCGCCAGACGCTTCGTGAATTCTTGGAGTTGATTACACCCGATGTTTTGTATACCGCGAACGGCCGTGCGCTTGCCCAGTTTCTGCGCGAGAATCCTGATTTTCATGGCAAACTTGAGCAAACTAAACCGCTGAGCGAAGCACTAAAGAGCGTCGCCACCGACGAAGCGCCCGTGCAAAGCTTGATAGATTATGTTAAAATAGAGTCATTACTCTATGAGGAGCTCTATCAGAGCCTCGAGCTTAATGAACTTCATTACGAAGCCGCTCGGTTGCAGGCCCGACTGATAGCACAATTTGTAAAAACCAAAAAACAACAATTAGCAGATCAGCTTGATGGAGCATCTGACGATGAGACACATCGCCTTTTGGAACAAGTTAAGCTATACGATCAATTATTGAATCAAGTCAAAGGAGCAGCGCGTGGCGAAAGCAAAAAAAGATAAGCCGGTAGAACCAACTCTTAGCCCGGAAGAGCACAAACAGAAACTACTCGAAAAAGCCAAAAAAGACGGTCATATCGCCCAGCGCGATATTTTTGCAGTTATTCCAGAAACGGTGGAGAATGCCGAATTACTTGATAGTTTATACACCGAACTTGCTGATGGCAGTATCGAAATCACCACCACCGAGCCTGATGCCGAGAACTTTACTGACGAGTGGGTTGTTGAAGAGGCCGAGGAAGAAGAAGTTGATACCGCAGCGGCTGTGTACTTAGATGACGACGTAGCTGATGACTCAGTGCGTTTGTACCTTCGTGAAATTGGTAAAATTCCACTATTAAATGCTGAAGAAGAGCTAGCCCTTGCTAAGCGTGTCGTCGCTGGTGACAAAGACGCCAAAGATCTTATGGCCGAAGCTAACATGCGTCTAGTGGTCTCGATCGCTAAGCGTTACGTCGGACGTGGTCTCGATTTGTTGGACTTAATTCAAGAAGGCAACACTGGTTTGCTCCGTGCTGTCGAAAAGTTTGATCCTGATAAGGGATTCAAGTTCTCGACGTACGCCACGTGGTGGATTCGCCAAGCGATTACACGTGCTATTGCCGATCAAGCTCGTACGATTCGTATTCCAGTGCACATGGTTGAAACAATCAACAAACTACTTCGTACCCAACGACGCCTGACTCAGGAATTGAACCGTGAACCAACCAACGAAGAGATTGCTAAGGCGATGGAAATTGACGTTGATAAAGTCGAACACATCATGAAGATTAAGCAGGATATTAGTTCGCTTGATGCCTCAATTCGTGATGATGAAGAAGATTCCGTATTAGCCGATTTTATCGAAGATGAAGACACGGTCAGCCCAGAAGAATCAGCTACGAGCCAGCTCCTTAAAGAGCAAGTCAAAGACATGCTCTCGGCGCTTACTGAGCGTGAACAAAAGATTTTGAAACTCCGCTTTGGTCTAGAAGACGGCAAAAGTCACACGCTTGAAGAAGTTGGCCAAGAATTTAGCGTGACCCGCGAACGTATTCGTCAGATTGAAGCCAAAGCGCTCGCTAAATTGCGCAAGCACCGCGACGCCAAAAAACTTCACGACTATATTCGTTAGAGTCGGTAGTCTACAATTTAATGTTGATGGATTCGAGCAAATCGTCTAATTGCTTGATTAGTTCTTCGGGTGATTCGGCATTATTGAGGAAATAGTCAGCATTAGCGATCGGGCCACCTTTTTCGAGGTTTTCAATCTCGGCGTAGTCACGAGCCGTAGCCTCGCGCTCTGTTAGAGGGCGTAATGGTCGCTTTGCTAATCGGGCGTGACGTACTTTCTTGGGCGCGACAATGGCGATGATAACGGCACTGTCTTCTAGTGAATCTTTGAAGATTTTATATTCAGTCCAACTATAGAGACCATCAACTGCTACGTAGGTGTTGTTTTGATCAAATAATTCTTCTATCTTGGTGATAATACGAAGGGCGTAGGCGCCTTTGCCTTCTTTAGAGCGAATATCTTCACGCACGAAACGCTCGTTGGCTTCATTAACCTCCATACCACGGTTTTTGACTTCATCAATTGTGATACCACCGAAATAGCAGGAGGGCAGACCCTTGGAGATTAAATGTTCGACACAGACACTTTTACCAGCGCCTGGCATACCAACTAGAACAATCGCTTTTTTTTCTTGCATCAACCTATTGTACAAAACTTTCCTCTAATCAGATAGCTTAGCCGATGAGCTCATGATGGAGCTTCAGGACGGCTTTGCGGGAATGCTTGCGGGTGTGACGTTGGGTTAGGCGCACTAGCATGTAGACCGAAGCCGCAAATAGGGCAGTGAGCCAGTCCATGGCGTTTAGGCTAGCTGCTCCAAAGTAAGGCTGAACCATTGGGTTGTAGATGACGTTGGCAATTAAAAAGAATGATACGGCAAATGCTGCTAAAAGCTTTTTGTTGCTCCACAAGTAGCTAGTGAAGAATTGCTCGTGAGCGTCGCTACGTTCAAACATCAGATACACGTAGAGGCACAGAACGAGCGTGAGATAGGTCAAAGTTGTGGCTTGGTGATATAACGGCAAGTTGGAGGTAATGTCGATATAGCGCGCGCTGGTCTCGTTACGGACGAAGAAGAATAGGTAGTTAATGAACGCAAGCGCACCAGCTAAGGCTCCGAACCCGATAAAGCCGCTAATGGCCGGTGGGTTAATAATGTGATCGTGAAGATTACGAGGCTTTTCGTGCATTAATTTGCCTTGTGCGCGGTCCCAGCCCAACGCCGTGATTGGTAAGATTTGGGCCACGATATCTATCGCCAAAATCTGGATAGCGGTTATAGCCGGCGCGATATGGAACAGCGAGAGTGCGAGTAAGCCTAGCAACACTGTCGACAACTCACCGGCATTATCAGTCAGTGCGCAGCGAGCCGCTTTTTTAATATTTTGAAATGTCAGACGTCCTTGTTCTACGGCAGTCACAAGTGTCCCAAAACTATCATCCAGCAACACAATTTCGGCAGCATCTTTAGCAACGTCTGTTCCTGTCAAACCCATTGCCACGCCAATGTCGGCACGTTTGAGCGCGGGCGCGTCATTAATGCCATCGCCAGTAACAGCCACGACATTACCACCGCGCTGCGCGATTTCCACAATCCGTAATTTATCCTCAGGCGCGACGCGCGAGAATACCGCTCCGCCACGACTCACTAATTCAAGAATTTGATTGTCTGATAGCGCGGCCAACTCATTACCTAGTACAATCGTGATGTCATCACTAAGGCCCGCTTTGACAGCAATGGCTTTGGCGGTGGTAGGGAAGTCGCCGGTAACGATTGATACTTTGATATGCGCGCCTCGGGCAGCCTTCATAGCGCTTGGCACAGCATCACGAAGCGGGTCGACCATACTTACGATTCCCATGAATGTGAAGTCTTGCTCCACATTATTCATAACGAGCTTTTTGAGATTTGTGCCGGCTGGAAGGATACGGTATCCAAAAGCCAAGTTTCGCTTGGCATTCATAGCTTGCGACTCGTTGTATTCAGTAAAAAATGCACGATCTGCTTTGGTGAGCTTACGGATATGACCGTGGTCCCATAGGTCGTTACTGCGGGCCAATAGTTCTTCGGGAGCACCTTTAACATAGACGATGATTTGGTCACCTCGCTTGCGCACCGAGCTCATCAGTTTACGGGCTGAATCAAACTGGAATTCTTTAATTTCTGGTTGGTCTTGCTCAAGTTTTTCAGATCGAATACCGGTTTTGTGCGCGAGTGTCACGATTGCGCCTTCGGTTGGGTCACCAACTACATACCACGTTGCATGCTCGGTATCGGGTGGACAAATGCGGGCGTTACTGGCGAGCGATCCGGTTGTAAAGAATAGCTCTAATTCGGCGAGCGCTTTGGCCGTTACCGCCTTGCCACGTTCAGTTGTGAGGGCGCCGTTCGCTTCATAACCGGTGCCCGTCACAGCATACTTCGTATGCCCAATCACGAGCTCCTCTACAGTCATTTCGTTCTTGGTGAGCGTTCCTGTCTTATCGGTCAGAATAATGTTCGTGGCACCTAATGTCTCGACCGCTGATAATTTCTTGACCAAGGCTTTTTTGCGCGCTAAACGAGAGGCACTTTGAGCAAGTGTAATACTTACTTCAGCAACTAAGCCGTTTGGAATCATAGCGGCACCAATTCCGATGCCAAATAATATAGCAGCGTGGACGCCGAGGCTGGCCTTCAGCGCGATAACTATAAGAATAACGGCTAGGATAACTGTGCCTTGTGCGAGTCGAGTGGCTAGATGGTTCATCTCTTTCTGTAACGGGGAAGACTCGGTGTGAGTTGCCTGACTTAGACTCGCGATACGGCCCAGTTCGCTGTGCATACCGGTGCCTACAACCACGCCACGGCCTGTGCCCGTAGCCACCGTCGTACCCATGAATAAAAGATTGTGACGGCTACCCAGAGGCACGTCCGCGCTAATGGCATGAACAAATTTTCGGCTCGGATTGCTTTCGCCCGTCAGCGCGAAGTCATTTGTGGCTAATTCGTGTTCTTCAAGGACGCGCACGTCAGCCGGCAGGCTGTCCCCTGACTCCACGAATACAATATCGCCAATCACTAGTTCAGTAGAATCAATCTGTTCCAGCTGGCCATTCCGGTACACTTTGGCTTGAGGCACCAATAATTGTTCCAGGCTTTGCATGAGTGTTTCGGCTTTGTGTTCTTGGAAGAAACCGACACTGGCGTTCATGAGCGCAATGAGGATCAGAATAGTGGCGGTTTTACCATCGTGCAAGTACAGCGAGAAAGCTGCGCTAAGCAGCAACATTACGACCAAAATGTTTTTGAATTGTCTGAATAAAGTCGTAAAGCTAGACTCTGGCTTGGTACGGTGCAGAGTATTGTTCCCAAGCCGCTGCAATCGCTCAGAAGCCTCCTTATTTGTCAGACCTTTCTGGCTGGTGCGTAACTGTTCTAAGACTTCATCGGGCGTCAAACGATAGTAATTGAGCTGTTTTGGTGTGGAATCCATGCTTATGCTTAATTATATAAGGCTTAAGCCAAAAACGCTTCAATTTCATCTGAATAACACCTAAGTACTTATACTTGCATTCATTCCGCACTAGTGGCAGGATGAATAGAACAAACTATGAGTGCTGAATTGATTGCCACAGAAAATTATGTGCCGAAGCTAGAGCTGAGCGGTGCTGAGGTTCAGATTGCGACTCATAATGCCCTCAGGATTGGCGCTCGCTTATTGGGCGTGGCTGAACTAGAGCCTACTACGCTCCAAGCGCCGCTTACTGATTTTGTCACTCGAGAAGTCGAAGCCTATTTTGCCGTTCGAAATCGTAGAACAGGCACAATTGGCCAGCGACGCGAAGAACTTCAAGCGTATATGTCTGGAAAAAGTTACGCTGATATCGCTGCTAGTTCAGGGCTAACCCCGAGTGCTGTATTAGCAGGTATCAATAAGACAATTGATGCAGTACATGAGCGGAGCAAAACGCCTGAGGAACTTCGACAGGCATACGCTGGTTTTACAGGGAAAACAGTAGTCGGAAGAGTAGTGCAAAAGCCTGTAAGAAATATATCTTCAAAAGTAGCAAAGCCAGCAACAAGAGTCAGTAATGAGCAGCCTCTCGAAACAGGTTTTGAGGACGATAATGAGGAGGAGATCGATCCTCCGTTTAACCTAGAGGACGATGACGAGTTGCCCGCCACGGTGCATACTGCCGGTGCGACAGCAGATCCAGTCAAAGATTATTTAAAACAGATTGGCAAAGTCCCGCTGTTGAACGCTGTGCAGGAAGTTGAGCTTTCCAAGCGAATTGAAGCAGGGCTATTCGCCAATCACAAACTTGCCACGCAGCCAGAGTTAGATGGAACACTTAAAGCAGAGCTAGAGTGGCTAGCTGCAGACGGTGCTCGCGCTAAGGATCACTTACTTGAGGCTAACTTACGTCTGGTGGTATCGATAGCCAAGCGTTATACCGGCCGAGGCATGTTGTTCTTGGACCTAATTCAGGAGGGTAATATGGGTCTTATCCGTGCGGTTGAGAAGTTTGACTACACCAAAGGCTATAAGTTCTCGACCTATGCCACGTGGTGGATTCGTCAAGCAGTAACACGATCAATGGCTGATCAATCTCGAACTATTCGTATTCCTGTCCATATGGTTGAGGACATCAATAAGATGGATACTGCAAAGCGCGTATTACTCACTAAGCTTAACCGAGACCCTAGCCCTGAGGAACTTGCGAAAGAGCTAGACACTCCTGTTGAAAAAGTATTACAAATGATGAAGTATGGCCGCACACCGATATCACTCAATACGCTTTTGGGCGATGACGGCTCAACTGAATTCGGAGACGTTATCGAAGATACTGATGCTACAAATCCGCTGGAAAGCGTCACCTTCAATCTGCTTCAGACAGCAATCTACGAGATGCTCGACACGTTTTCTGAGCGAGAGGCAGGAGTTATTTCTATGCGTTTTGGCCTCGTAGATGGCGAACCGAAGACTCTCGATGAAATCGGTAAAGTCTACGGTGTGACCCGAGAACGCATCCGTCAAATTGAAAGCAAGACAATGTGCAAACTACGTCATCCTTCGCGCTCCCGCCAGCTGCGCGATTTCCTTAATAGCTAATAAAATCACTAGTGTTCTATACTAGATGTATATGAGTACGGAGTCCTCACATAAGAAACTCGTTGTCATTGACGGTAAAAGTGTTTTTTATCGCGGTTACTACGCGATGCCGAACCTATCAACGAAGGACGGGAAACCTACCGGTGGGGTGTTTGGTTTTGCAACCATGGCCCTCGAAGTTATTCGCCGTCTTAAACCCGATTACGTAGCCGTAGCTTGGGACAAGCCCAAAACCAATATCCGTCGCCGTCTCGAACTATATCCTGAATACAAAGCTGGCCGTAAGCCAGCGCCTGCAGACTTTTATGAACAAGTTCCGATACTGCACGAGCTACTAGATGCCTTTGGCTGGCCGCTGTATGAGATGGACGACTACGAAGCGGACGATATTATGGGCGCGTTGGCAGTGCAGGCCACAGAAAAGGGGATTGAAACACTGCTCATCACTTCTGATATGGATATGCTGCAGCTGGTAAACGACACTGTGCACGTGTATGCATTAAAAACAGGCCTCAGTAACATAGAATTGTATTCACCCAAGAGTTTTGATGCTAAATATGGAATTCGGGTAGATCAATTTCTAGACCTCAAAGCCCTCAAGGGCGATAGCTCGGATAATATTCCGGGTGTTCCGGGTATCGGTGAGAAGGGCGCTCTTGAACTCCTTAAAACGTATGAGACACTTGATGCCGTGTACGATAATTTGGCACTCGTCAAAGACTCGATGCGTAAAAAATTAGAAGCCGGCAAAGATCTAGCGTACCTAAGTAAAGAACTCGCTCGTATTTGGACGGACGCGCCAATAGAGTTAGATTTGAAAGACGTTGACGGCAGTAAAGTTAACCCAACCAAGATTGCAAAATTACTTCAAGAATTGGAATTCCGCAGCCTGCTACGCCAATTGCCGACGGTGATGCACGTACCTGAAGGGGAAATGAATGGAGCTGGCGCAGTGCAACTTAAGAGCGGTGATATCACAATCGTAGATACCGAGGCTGCGCTCGATGCGCTCGACTACAGTCAAGCCAAACACGTATATGTGCACGCCCGTGCAGCCGGCAAACATGGGCGTAACCCACAGCTGCTGATACTGAGTGCCGATGGACGGCAAACATCCGTACTCGACCTCACAAAACTCCCAAGCCTGCTCGTCGCGTCAAAATTGGGCGCATTACCACCGCTTGTCGGCTACGATGTTAAGAATTCGATTAAAGTATTGATTGAACTTGGTGTGAGCGAAGTAAGAGTTGAACATGATGTGCTTGTCGGCGCATTTTTGATCAATAGTTTGCGCCGTGAACAGAGCTTGTTTGAGCTAGCTCAAGCTGACCTAGGCTACGAAGGCTCAGCCTTTGAAGACTTGGACCTAGAAGAACTTTCGAGTCGTTCCGCTGAGATTATTTCGGTTATTACGGCGCTGCATGCCCAGCAAGCCGCCGAGCTTAACAAACTCGAGAAGATTAAAAAACTTGCACACGATATCGAATGGCCAGTAATACCGGTGTTAGCGCGCATGGAGTACGTGGGCATCGAGCTCGATACAACCTATCTTGCAGCCTTTGCGGACCAAGTTAATGACCTAATTTCGGACTATGAGCAACAAATTTATGGTTTTGCAGATCGTGAGTTCAATATCGCGTCACCCAGCCAACTCGCAGAGATTTTATTTGATACCTTAGCACTACCCACGCAGGGGATTAAGAAGGGTAAAACAGGTTATAGCACAGCCGCCAGCGAACTCGATAAGCTTCGCGGTAGCCATCCGATCATTGATCTGATTACGCAGTACCGTGAGGTTGCGAAACTCAAAAATACCTATGTCGATACACTGCCCAAATTAGTTGATGAAAATTCTCGTGTTCATACCACGTTTAACTTAACGATTGCCCAAACTGGCCGACTCAGCAGCACTGATCCAAATTTGCAAAATATCCCTACTCGCACTGATTTGGGCCGTCATATTCGCACCGCATTTGTGGCGGGTGATGGTAAGAGCCTAGTTAGTGCCGACTACTCACAATTCGAGCTTCGCTTAGCCGCTATTTTGGCTGACGATACAGAGCTTATAGACATGTTTAATCGCGGTGCCGACATCCACACTGCAACTGCGGCTCAGGTCTATGGCAGGGAACTAGAAGACGTGACTAAACAGATGCGCCGCGCTGCTAAAGTGATTAACTTCGGTATTTTATACGGCATGAGCCCACATGGGTTATCAGTCGCCGCTAATATGACGTACGAACAATCTACCGATTTCATCGCAAAGTACAAGGCACTCCGTAAGCCGCTTTTCGACTATATTGATCGCGTTAAAGAGCAAGCTACTAAGGACGGTTACGTTGAAACACTTTTCGGCCGACGTCGCCCAATGCCAGATATCCATTCCAGCAATTTCATTGTTCGCCAAGCCGCCGAACGCGCCGCCATCAACATGCCAATTCAAGGTACCGAAGCTGACCTTATGAAGCTAGCGATGATCCACGTCGATAAATTACTCATCGAAAAATACCCAGACAGCATGATGCTTCTGCAGATACACGACTCAATTCTCATCGAGTGCCCGAGCAAAGACGCGCCGGACATCGCCGAATTGCTCAAGACAACCATGGAGCAAGTCTACAAACTCCCCGTTAAACTAG
Organism: Saccharimonadales bacterium (SeqCode); assembly: GCA_038237095.1. Classification (GTDB taxonomy): domain Bacteria; phylum Patescibacteriota; class Saccharimonadia; order Saccharimonadales; family UBA4665; genus JAJXTN01. The sequence goes on from JBBRZB010000001.1 coordinate 36,849, forward strand.
ACGTAGACGTAACAACCGGTGAAAACTGGGGCCAACTGTGAGCGAAATATGGGCTGATCTACATAAGAGCTACAAGGAGCAGGGCTGGATTGATAAACCCTCTATCTTCGCGGAACAAGCAATTAAGTATTTTCCCAAGGAAGGGAAGGTGCTGGAGCTCGGAGCGGGTCAAGCTCAGGATAGTTGTTTCTTCGCCGCACAAGGTTATGAGGTAACGGCTACAGACATTGAAACGTCAGCTCTGGAAATGGCCAAACGGAGAGCTAACGCGAAATCGGTGTCCTTAGATTTTAAGAAAGTTGACCTAAGAGAAGCGCTGCCATTTGATAGTCAGAGTTTTGACGTCGTATATGCGCACTTATCACTGCACTACTTTGATAAAGAGACGACTATACGATTGTTTGGTGAAATAGCGCGCGTATTAAAGAATGGTGGAACGTTTGCTTTCTTTGTTAACTCCGTTAAAGACCCAGAGTACAAAACTGGTAAGGAATTGGAACCAGATTACTTTCAAATTGATAAAACCGCAAAGCGATATTTTAGTGAAAATACGGTACGTAACTTTACACAATGGTTTGATGTTAACTTGCTAGATGAATTTGGTGAAACTTATAAAGATACCGCAAAAGGCGTTCATAATTTAGTACGTTTCATAGGTAAAAAACCCATGATTCCTAAACCCTTCAAGTTAGCGATTCCGTATGCGGGCGCAATTATTGAACGTACTCATAACGGCTCGACTGAGTTGATGCTTCAGACTCGTTGGAAGCCACACGCAGACCCGTTATATTCAGGTACTTTAGAGTTTCCTGCCGGTGTATTAGATATGCCGTTTGAAAGTGTTTATGACACGGTGGCACGAGAGATAAAAGAAGAGGCGGGACTTACGCTTAAATCAATTCGTGGAGATAGCAAGACAAAAGTCTACAGTCCAAAGGGGAGTGATGAAACTATTGCCTTTAGGCCGTTTTGCTGCACTCAACAACTGAAGGACGGCAAGCCATGGATCGGGTTTGTGTTTATATGTGAAGTTGAAGACGGTGAACCAAAATCGCAGTTGAGTGAAGCAAAAGACGCCAAATGGCTGCCAATTGAACAGGTGAGAGAACTATTCGAAAAAACTCCTAACCAGTTCTTTGGGCTTGAACTACCCGCATGGGAGTACTATTTTAACGAAATAAAATGATTGCAAGAACTTTTCTTTTATATTGCTAAATTAGCTTAATCGTGTTAGAATATGCTTAATCACTTTGGTGAGGCAACATTATGCGTTATTTTATCGGTTTTTTGATTACAATCGCCCTCCTAATCCTCCTGATTGTCCTTCTTGTGACAGGTGGCGGTTCAAAGACGCCTAAAACAACGCCAAAACAACTCGATAGCTACTCAAGTACTGATGCGGTTACTACAGCAACAATAGCTGGACCAATCACCGCTCAATCGACACACAACGAAGTTGTGATTAGTGTCGGTCGTGATCAAGTTGTCTTTGAGCAAATTCAGGGTTACGATAACACCGTAGTTAATACCCAGTCGTACGATAACACCGAGGCTAGCTATTACGCTTTCTTGCGAGCCCTCAACACGGTTGGCTTTACCAAAGGCAACACTGATCCAAAACTCGCGAACGAACAGGGCATTTGTCCCCTTGGCCAGCGTTATGTCTTTGAAGTCACGCAGAACAGCAAAGATCTTCAACGCTTCTGGTCTACAAGCTGTGGTGCCAAAACATATCTAGGCAACACCAACACGACGTTGGCGCTCTTCAAAGCGCAAGTTCCCAACTACTCGCTGCTGACCCAAAACGTACAATTAAACTAGTAGCTTCCTTCCTCCGCAGCTATACTAGTTCGTATGATTACGGCTGTAATTTTTGATTGTTTCGGGGTGCTTACGAGCGATGGCTGGCTGCCGTTCAAGAACAAGTATCTCGGGCATGACCAGCAGCTCATGCAAGAGGCAAGTGATTTAAGTAAGCAGTCTGATTCAGGCCTTATAAGCTACCATGATTTTGTTTCGGGAGTAGCTAAACTAGCGCAGCTGCCAACCGCAGAAGCGTATAGCCAAATTGAAAACAACGTGGCAGATAGCGAACTCTTTGCCTACATTAAAACGCTGAAACCGAAATACAAAGTTGGCATGCTGAGTAACGCGGCAGAGAACTGGCTGGGTGAAATGTTTAGCCCCACGCAACTGGCATTATTCGACGCTGTAGCGCTGTCGTATGAAACAGGCTTTATCAAACCACAGCCCCAGTCATATCACATGATCGCCGATCGCTTAGGTGTTGCAGTTGAGGAGTGTGTGCTCGTTGATGACCAAGAACGGTATTGCACAGGCGCCAATGATATCGGCATGCAATCCGTTTGGTTCAAGAGCACGGAACAGGCTATAGCAGATCTTAAAATTACGTTAAATAAGTTTGAAGCGTAGTCGCTTGGTCAGATTGCAAGCTTTTTGAATATCGCCCGCCCGTAGCCGAAGTGTATTCGCTAAAGCAGCGCTACTGACTGTCACAGCAATCTCACGCTCAGTTACAACCACTTCAGCTTTTGCTTGGTATGTTTCTCGCAAGTATCTTTTGACGAGCTGAATTTCTGGCGGCTCAGTTGGCGCACGCCCGGAGAGAAGAGTTTGAATGCTATCCATACCGACAGTATAGCGCTTGGTTGCTACAATATATGGACTATGCCAGAACTTCCAGAGGTTGAAACCGTTCGTCGTGGGCTCCAGCGCCTGCTTCCGCAGCGCAAGGTTGCTAGTGTCACGCATGACTGGCCTAAATCTTTTCCAAACGCCGAAGCTGATGTCGAGCAGTTCCTGATCGGCGCTACTGTCATCGACGTTCAGCGCCGTGCCAAAGTTTTACTGATTAATCTCAACTCTGATTATACACTCGTCACGCATCTTAAAATGACAGGCCAATTGGTGTTCCGCAGCTCAGATGAACGGTTTGGAGCAGGGCATCCAAACGAATCGCTGATCGGCGAATTGCCCGATAAATCAACTCGCGTGACACTGACTTTTGTCGATGACGGCCAGCTGTTTTTTAACGATCAGCGAAAGTTCGGTTGGATGCGATTTATGCCGACGGGTGAAGTCATGAATATGGATTTTTTCAAAAAAGTTGGGCCTGAACCGCTAGCCGCTGACTTCACATGGCGTGGTTTTCAGACTCGTTTACTACGCCGCAAGAACTCCAATGTTAAAGCCGTTCTACTTGATCAAACTGTTATTGCGGGCGTAGGTAATATATATGCCGACGAATCGCTCTGGGGTGCCAAAATCCATCCCACGACCCTCGTCAAAGACCTCACGGCAACGGAAATTCATAAACTCTACGACGAGCTACTATATGTACTAAAACAGGCCATTGAAAAAGGTGGTTCTACGGATCGTAATTATGTGAACGCCGAAGGCAAACGAGGAAGTTATATTGATTTTGCGCGTGTTTTCCGCCGCGAAGGCCAGTCGTGCCCGCGCTGCGGCACAATTATTATCAAGACTCGAGTGGCTGGCCGTGGGACACATCTATGCCCGACCTGCCAGCGGCAACACTAGTCGCTTAATTTCTTAAGTAACGCGATAACTTCTAGGGTCGACTTAACCCGATAATTAGCATGAGTCCGCCCTGAACCGACCTTTACTGCCCAAGCATTTGAAGTAGCCACGCTCAGAAATGTATCTTCATCAGTGTAGTCATCGCCAATCGCAAGTATGAAATCGTGCTTGATTAGAAGCCACGGCTGAATTGCTTCGCCCTTATTAATGTGCGGATTTTTAATTTCCAATATTTTGTTACCTTGATATAAGGCAACACCGTAGTTCTTCAGGTATGGCTTTAAAACATGCTTAATTGTTACGGCGTATTTTTGCGCGTAGTAAGGTGACGCCCCCCGATAGTGCCAGACAAGTGAGTGTGGCTTAACTTCAACTTCGGCACGTGGCGTAAGTGAGGCATATTTTTTCAGCACTGGCAGGATTGCCTTTTTCCATTCGGTATTAACATTCTCCAATGTTCGCCACGTATGACTACCGACTCGCTTAATACTTGCACCGTGTTCGGCCACGAGGCTGATGTTAAGATGGCCAAACCAGTCGTTCAAATTGGCAGCTCGGCGGCCGCTAATTACCACGACTTCGTTTGCTGGATCCGTTGCTAGTTTTTTGAGTAGTTCTATGACTCGTTTGGGAGGATCCGCGTCATTGTAATCTTCTGTAAAGGGTACCAAGCTACCATCATAATCGAGTAGTAAAAGTCGTTTCTGTGATTGCTTATAGTCGGTGACGAGTTTTGTTACGTGCTTTACTCCAAGCGATTTCACTCGTGGCCGAGTACCCGGGACTGGTTTTTGCAATGTTTTTACAAATCCACTGGCCCACGTTTGGATTGTGTTGCCTTCGATCTGCTCCTGCATATTTTTCAAACGTCCGAGAAGCTCATGGCGTGGCATAGTTAGCGATAATTTCAGTGCTTCCACGACCGTAGCTGGCTTTTTTGGATCGACGAGTAATGCGTCACGAAGCTCTTCGGCCGCCCCAGCTGTCTGACTCAAAATCAGCACGCCACCATCACGTTTAGTTGCCACGTATTCCTTGGCGACCAAGTTCATCCCATCACGCAACGGGGCTATGAATGCCACATCCGCCAACTGATAGAGCGCGGTAACTTCTTCGAAGGGGAGTGCGACGTTAATAAAGTCTACCGGTTGCCAGCGAGCTGTTCCGTAACGAGTGTTTATCTCCGCACTAAGTTTTTTTAGTTTTTCTGATAGTTTCTGATACGAGTCAAGGTCCATGCGCGATGGCGCTGCCACCATTGCCATGATGACTTTCTTTCTAAACTCGGGATTTGTTTCGAGAAAGTCACGATAGGCTCGCAAGCGCTCAACCAGTCCTTTGGAAGGCTCAAGCCGATCCACTGCAACGATTAATCGGTGGTTGCCATAACGACGCTTGTAACGTTTGACCGCCTGCTTCACGGCTTTAAGCTTATTGGACTGCGCGTACTTCTTATAATCGACTCCAATCGGGAACTTGGCTACTTGAACGCTACGATTAGCGAGGATTAATTGGTCGTCGCCAATCGTGCCGATGCCGAGGCGACGACAGGTCTTCAAGAATTGATTACTGTAGTCAGTGGTGTGAAACCCAATGAGGTCGGCTCCCAGCATGCCGATGAGTAGATTCTCGGCGTACTCAACGCGCTTAAATCGCGCGTACGGCGGAAATGGGATGTGCAGGAAAAAGCCGATGCTGCCTTCAACATGTTCAGCTCGCAAGAGCTCGGGTAATAGCAATAGCTGATAATCGTGTACCCAAATAGAACTGTCCGTTCTGGCGATGCTTAGCACAACTTCAGCAAAGTGTTTGTTAACTGCTCGATAGGCTTTTAGCCAATGTGCTTGATTGTCGAGCTCTTTTATTGGCATGCTATGAAAGATTGGCCATAACAGCGCATTACTGTAGCCATTATAGTAATCATCAATCTGATGCTGTGATAAGAACACGGGGTGACAGTTGTGCTTTGCCAGTTCGCGTGTGATAGCGATTCTATCTCGTTCATTCAGCTCATTGCTGGCAATCCCTGGCCAGCCTACCCAGATATTTCGGCTACCTTTGACATACGACGACAGACCAGTAGCTAAACCACCCAAACTCGGGTAGAACTCCAGCTTGCCTGCAACTTTTTTGACGCTTATGGGCAAACGATTTGAAACAATCAGTACCTGTGACATATGTTCCGTGTAGGCAGTAGCATAGCAGACATCGTGGGTATCCCGCGTGACAATTGTTACAATGGCTGTATGATTACGACTTTGACAGGAGAAAATAGTTTTAGCTTGCAACAGGTATTGCGAGACCGCGTAGCATCATTCGTAACTGAGTACGGTGATATGGCATTGGAGCGAATTGACGGTCAAGATGTTGAACCGGCTCGTTTGCAGGAAGCTTTACAGAGTGCTCCGTTCCTGTCGAGTAAAAAATTGGTCATATTACGTGAGCCGAGCAAACAAAAGCATTACGTTGACGAAGCCGAACAAATTTTGGGTGATGTTTCTGAATCGACCGACGTTATTGTGGTCGAACCAAAACTTGATAAGCGGCTCAGTTATTACAAGTATTTGAAATCTCAGACCGATTTTCAACAGTTCCCAGAGCTCGACAGCAACGCTTTGGCACGTTGGTTGGTTGCATCCGCCAAAACGGCTGGCGGTAGCCTGAGCCAGTCAGACGCGACCTATCTTGTGGAACGTGTTGGTCTCAACCAGCAATTATTGTCGCAAGAAATTGAGAAGTTAACGCTGTACGATCCCAAGATCACTCGCGATACGATTGATTTACTAGTAGATGCCACGCCCCAGAGCACCATATTCCAGTTAGTAGAAGCGGCTTTTTCGGGGAATACGAAACGGGCTCTCGATCTCTACGATGAACAGCGGGCTATGAAAGTTGAACCGCCTCAGATAGTTGCCCTACTGGCATGGCAGCTCCATATCCTGGCTATTATTAAGACGGCAGGCGACCGCAGTGCTGATATAGTCGCCCAAGAAGCCAAGCTAAATCCGTACGTGGTGCGTAAAAGTCAATCAATCGCTCGCCAAATTAGTCTCGGTCAGCTCAAACGACTTGTGAGCGATCTTCTGGCAATCGATGTTGCCTCAAAAAACTCAGCACTGAACGCCGACGACGCGCTGAAACATTATCTATTGCAGCTTGCAGCTCAGTCGGCATAATAAAACCCCACTCGTTTGACGGAGTGGGGCTACAAAACTCGACGTTAGAGTTCTATTTTTTCTTGGCAGCAGGTTTTTTGGTAGCTGGCTTCTTAGCGGCGACCTTCTTGGTAGCTGCAGCCTTCTTAGCTGGTGCAGCTTTTTTAGGAGCGGCGACCTTCTTGGTAGCAGCAGCTGGCTTAACACCGGCAGCTTTTGCCTTTGCGGCAGCTTGCTTCTTCAATCGAGCGGCTTTGTTCTTGTGAACCAAGTTCTTTTTGACGGCTTTGTCTAAGCTACTCTGAGCAGCGCTGTGTGTCTTGTTGCTTGGGCTTTTGCTGAACACTTTGAAAGCGTCCTTGAGTGAGCGCTTAGTTTTGCTATTTCGGATCGTAGCCTTCTTGGCAGTACGAACGCGCTTTTTAGCAGATTTGATTAGGGGCATAAAGTTCCTTCTAAATTACGATTTATTACTTGTACCTTAAACCAAATTATACGGTGTTAGACGCTGTTTGTAAAGATGGGGCCAGCAAAGCTATCTGCTGTCCTTTCGCGCCACAGCAACCATCGAATGATTAAATCAGTGCCAGGCATCCCAAAATGTCATGGACAAGCATGAGCTTTTATGGTACGCTGACGGATGAAAGTACCCTAAACAAAAACTGACAAAAATATTGCTATGGATAGCCCCAAACAGCAGCTAGCCGACAAACTCAAATCCGCCAATAATATATTGGTGACGGTTAGTCGTAACCCGTCGGTTGACCAACTCGCAGCGTGTATCGCGTTAACGCTGGTACTTAATAAGCAAGGTAAGCACGCCGCTGCGGTCTTTAGTGGTGCCGTTCCATCGACATTAGAGTTTTTGCAACCCGAAGAAACCTTAGAGAAAAATACTGATAGCCTACGCGATTTTATTATTGCCCTAGACAAATCAAAAGCCGACAAACTTCGCTACAAAGTCGAAGACAACGTAGTTCGAATCTTTATTACGCCCTACAAGACATCAATCAGCCAAGCCGACCTCGAATTTAGCCAAGGTGATTTTAACGTTGATGTTGTCGTTGGACTTGGTGTAGCAGAGCAGGGCGATCTTGACGAAGCCATTACTGCGCACGGTCGCATCTTGCACGATGCCGCTGTAACAACAATCAATGTATCAACACAGGCTAATCTTGGCGTTATTAATTGGAATGACCCGGCAGCTAGTAGCTTGAGCGAGCTTGTTACTGAATTGACCCAAATGCTGGGCAAAGATTTACTAGATGGACAAATTGCTACCGCTCTATTGACCGGAATCGTCGCTGAAACAGATCGGTTTAGCAATGAAAAGACGTCTCCACAGACAATGAACGCTAGCGCTGCGCTTATGGGCGCCGGTGCTAATCAACAACTCGTTGCTAGTAAGCTCGAAGAACCACAAGCTACAACTAGCACACCAGCCGAAGTCCCCGCAGCGGTCTCGAACGCCGATTCAGAGGCTAAAACGAATGATGGGACACTTGAAATTGAACATGGTGGCTCAGGTGAAGCACCAACTGACAATCAAGAACCAGCTACGAGCGAGCCAAGCAAGGCTGATAGCTTGCCAGACTTTGAGCTCCCTCAGCCTGTCGAGTCTACTGAACCAGAGCCTGAGATTCCAGAACAAGAACCAGAACCACCAAATCAAAACGAATTATCACCAGGCTCAAAGTTAATTACTGAAGCCCCAACTATGGGCGGGGTATTGACTGCTAATTCACAGCCAGAAGGTCTCGACCCTTCAATTGATCCGCTGAGTGCACCCGATCAAACGAGTCAGCTGCTCGATCATAACAAGTCCACAGCCACGCCAACCGAGACACCGAGCTTGGATGAGCTTCTGGGAAGGGACGCCAATCACGACGAATTACCACAGCTCAATCCAGTTCCTGACATGACAATGCCAGGCCGGAAAGTCATCGCGCCGCTTGAACCAACGCTGCCAGAGCCAATGCCAATTGCTGACTCGACCCCCGTATTCGAACCGGCTACGGCTGAACCTGAGCCAACACTTGCACCACTAGGGCCCTCACCAGAGCCAATCGTCGTGGGTCTTACGCCACCACCACCAGCTTGGGTACCGCCATCGCAAGATCCCTTCAACTTGGCGGGCGAAGAAGCCAAGCCCGCTGGCCAAACTTTGAGCGAGATTGAGGCGTTAGTAAAAAGTGAGCATGCTGCCGCTGATGCACATCTGTTAGAGGCACGTGATCAGGTACAGGAAGCATTGAATAGTAGTACTTCGAGCGCGGCGCCTACACCAATTCAAGCGTTAAACGCTCAGCCACTTGGCGATGAATTACATCCCGCCGATACGGGGATGGATGTTCAGCCAGGACCAGGTTACACACCAGCACCTTCAGTTGTGACCCCTGATCAGTTACCACCAGCCCCTATCGCGCCAGAAGTGACACAATCAGCTCCAGCTCCACAAGTTTTTGATCCAAACGCGCCACCACCCGTGCCACCACCAATTCCGTTTCAGTTTGGTTCGCCAAGCAACAATCCCCCCGCTTCCTAAAATAATTTTTGTCGGTACGGTACACTTAAGGCCATGCAAGGCATTCTTTTAGTTGATAAACCAGCTGGTTGGACTAGCTTTGATGTGGTGAACTTCACGCGCCGGATTGTTGCTACTCACGAGGGTAAAAAACCCAAGAATTGTAAAGTGGGTCATACCGGTACGCTTGACCCGTTTGCCACGGGGCTCCTCGTGTTATTAATCGGTAAAGAATATACACGACGGGCCAGTGAATTCTCCAAACTCAACAAAACCTACGAAGTAACCATGATATTGGGAAAAACAAGCACCACGGGTGACCCCGAAGGGGAAATCACGGTAGTATCTGGCGCTGCTCCAACACATGATGAGCTAGAAAAGGCGTTAGAACAGTTTAGGGGTCCCATTATGCAAGTACCGCCAGCGTTCTCGGCAATCAAAATTGATGGACAGCGTGCCTATAAACTAGCTCGTGAGGGTAAAGAAGTAGTCATTGAACCGCGCGAAGTGACAATTAACAGCTTAGAGATCGTCGATTATAGCTATCCCGACGTAAAGCTTGTGGCTGATGTTTCGTCGGGTACATATATTCGTACTCTCTGTGAAGATATCGGCAAGGCGCTCAATACGGGAGCCTATACGACCGCATTGCGACGAACAATAGTGGGTGATTTCAAGATAGAGAATGCTCTGACAACCGAAGTGCTTGCGGAACAACTAGCATCTAGCCTAGAATAACCAATCATGGCCCAAAACACACACTTTGAAACGATTGATATGATGACCGGTCAGCCGCCGTATAGCCCTGATATGCAAATACCAGCCGCCACAGAGTCTTTAACGTTGCGCGTGCTCGCGAGTGGATTAGCAATGGTGGCCACGATGTTATGCGCTGGTATGAGCCCGGATGTTGTGGCTCCCCGAACCACCCCTAGTTCGGTTGTAAGCATGCCGCAACAACGTGAACCACGAAATCCAAACTCCGGCCCACAATTTCGCCCTAAACGACGAATGTAAACTGCCGCTTCAGTGTGCGTATACATTTTTACTAAGGACTGGGTTGCAATAGGGGTGCGTATCTGATAAAATACTTGTACATGATTACAACTGAGAAAAAGGCTGACGCTATTAAGAGCGCGCAAGTACACAAGAAGGACACTGGTGGTTCTAGTGCTCAGGTCGCAATTTTGACCGAGCGCATCAAAGAACTCACTGAGCACCTCAAGATCAACAAGCATGATTTTGCGGCTCGTCGTGGACTATTACAAATGGTTGGCAAACGCCGCCGTTTACTTCGCTACATCGCACAGCGAGACAGCCAAGCTTACATCGATTTGATTCAAAAACTCGGCATTCGCCGCTAGAACTTTATCTATTGGATTTTGGACGTTGGATTTTAGACTATCCTCGTTCGCGGGGAAACTCTAAAGTCCATAATCTAGAATCAAAATTCTAGCTCATTATTAATGGCGAGTGGCAGAGCACAGGTTCCCTTAAAAGGCGGATTAGCCGCATAGGGTGCTTGAACCTTGTCACTCCCAAGAAAGAAAGGGAATATGATGGGACAAACTATCAATCCACTTGGTAAAGAAATTATTAAAGTTGAAACTGAGCTGTGCGGTCGTCCGCTAAGTTTGGAAGTTGGGCGCGTTGGTTTTAGGACCTCCGCCTCTGTTATTGTGCGCTATGGCGATACAGTCGTACTCGGTACGGCCATGGTTAGCCAAAAGCGTTTGAGTGGCATGGATTATTTCCCACTCAGCATTGATTACGAAGAGAAAATGTACGCAGCCGGCAAAGTGAGTGGTTCACGCTTTATTAAGCGCGAAGGCCGTCCATCTGACGATGCGATTCTAATCGGCCGTTTAATCGACCGCCCTATTCGTCCATTGTGGCCTAAGGGTTACCGTCACGAAGCACAAGGTGTCGCTACCGTTCTAAGTATGGATCCAGCATTCCGACCTGACATGGTAGCGATGATTGCTATGAGCGCGGCATTTATGCTTACTGGTGCGCCATATGACGGCCCTGTGGCTGGTTTACGTGTTGGTTTAGTCGATGGCAAGCTCACCGCATTTGCTTCAAACGAAGAGCTCGACAATGGACCACTCGACCTCGTGGTCGCCGGTACCAAAGACGGTGTCATGATGGTGGAAGCCGGTGCGAGTGAAGTTTCTGAGGACCAAGTCATTGAAGCGATTGATTTCGCATTCAAGGCTATGCAGCCAGCTATCGCTTTGCAGCAAGAGTTGGTGGAGAAGGTTGGCGTGACCACGCAAGAGTACGAACTCGATTTGCCAGACGAATCAATCCAAAAAGCAGTTGATGATTGGCTTGATGGCAAACTCGGAGAAGACTTGCGCCTACCATACCCAGAGCGCAACGTGCTGGTTAAGAACCTGAACGAACAAATGCACGACGCGTTTGCAGAGCAAATTGGTGATGACTACGAGGGCAGTAAGACGGTTTACGACGAGGCCTTTCAATTGTCAGTATTCAAAGATGTCCGCAAGGGAATTCTCAAGGACGGTATTCGTCCCGATGGCCGCAAATTAACAGAGGTTCGTACGTTGAGCAGTGAAGTGGGCTTATTGCCACGTGCTCACGGGTCAAGCCTCTTTACTCGTGGTATGACGCAAGCTCTGAACATTGTTACGTTGGCTCCGCTAAGCTACAACCAGCTCGTTGATACGATGGAAAAAGAAGGCGAACGCCGCTACCTCCATCACTACAACGCTCCTGGTTACACTGTTGGCGAAGTTCGTCGTCTTGGTAGTCCCGGCCGCCGCGAAATCGGTCACGGGTACCTCGCGGAGCGTGCACTGACCGCAGTTTTGCCAAGTGAAACTGATTTCCCATACATGATTCGTTCCGTTACGGAAATTATGAGCCAGAATGGTTCTACCTCCATGGCTGCTACTTGTAGCAGCACGATGGCACTATTAAACGCTGGTGTGCCACTCAGCGCACCTGTCAGCGGTATTGCCATGGGCCTCATGACCGATGGAACCCAGGCAATCGTCTTGAGTGACATTGCTGATGCCGAAGACTTTGCTGGCGACATGGACTTTAAAGTCACTGGTACGCCAAAGGGTATCACTGCTTTGCAGATGGACATGAAGGTCCACGGTTTGCCAGTTGAGACACTGCGTAAAGCGCTTGAACAGGGCAAAGAAGGCCGCGCCTTCATCCTTGAGCACATGCTAACTACAATTTCTGAGCCAGGACCAATGAGCCAATACGCGCCTCGCGTCGAGACGATGGTGATTAACCCTGACAAGATTCGTGAAGTTATTGGTAAGGGCGGTGAAGTGATTCAGAAGATTACTGCCGAAACCGGTGCCGAAATCGATATTAAGGACGATGGTACGATCATGATTGCCAGCCCAGACAAGCGCTCAATCGATGCCGCTCGTGACTGGATCGCGTCAATCGTGGCTGAGCCAGAAGTCGGCAAAATCTACGTTGATGTCCCAGTTGTATCTGTGCTCGACTTTGGTGCGTTTGTCCAAATCATGCCCAACAAGGACGGACTCGTTCATATTAGTGAGCTATCCGAAGACCGTGTCGATAAAGTCACGGATGTCGTTAAAGAAGGTGATAAAGTCACCGTTAAATTAGTAGCCATTGATGATCGTGGTCGTTTGCAGCTTTCCATGAAAGCCGCTCAGCGCGAACTCAACGACAAGAAGTAAACTATCACACATGCTACAGACCATTGATCGATGGCACAAAACTAAAATTGGATACCTAGTATTCGGTTTAATTGAGCTGGCCGTAACGTATGGACTGGCCAGCCTAGCCATCGATCGTGGTTCATGGTGGTGGTACTTAGGTACATTGGTTCTGTTTGTTGGATCGCTCCAGAACTTTACCAAGTTAGTAAGTATGATTGTGAAAAGTAGCAGGCGCTAAGCATGACAGAGACTAGATTATCAGGCCATGACATTGTTATACCGCCAAGCATCATTGCGGTAGATGACGAAGTAAGCCTGAGTAAGTACGCGCTTGATGACGCCGACCCTACGCTTGATCTGGTCAGTGCATACAGAGATGATTTTGCCTTATCTATGGGGTGGGCTAAAGATTTTGACAGCGCTGAAGCAGTTAAGACAATGAAAACTAGTGTTGATAATATGGCTGCTGGTAAGTCGGCGTCTTACAAAATAATCTATAAGGACACGTTTGTAGGTTCGGTAAACCTATTTGGACGTGAGGGTGACAGCGCAGAAATGGGTTACTGGATTGCCAAACCATTTCAAGGAAAGGGTATCGTAACCCGCGCAGCAACTGCGCTCAGAGATTTTGGGTTTGGTGAGTGGGGCCTACACGAGATTAGCCTTGGAATTAAGCAAACAAACGAAAAAAGTGCCAAATTAGCGCAACGGATTGGAGCGGTGTTGATCGCACAAGATCCAAAAAAACCTACGTACAACCTATGGGTGGCTACCAAACATGTCTAGCCAGCAACAACTCGATGCACTTCAGCAGCAAATAATCGATGCCAACATTACCCCTGATTTGGCGGCTGCCGCGACGCAATTGGTGTTCGGTGACGGTAATCCTGATGCCGATATTGTGTTCATCGGCGAAGCGCCGGGCAAGAACGAAGATTTAAAAGGTGTGCCATTCGTCGGGGCAGCAGGGAAGTTTTTGGACGAAATGCTTGGATTAATTGACCTCAAGCGAGAAGATATATATATCACGAATATCGTTAAGTACCGTCCGCCTGACAATCGCGACCCAACCAACGAAGAAAAATCCGCCTTTTTACCCTATTTGGAATCCCAACTAGAAGTAATTCAGCCAAAGCTCGTAGTGACTCTCGGTCGCCACAGCTTGAACTGCTTCTTGCCGGATTTACAGATTGGCCAAGTACACGGTCAGCCGAAACGGTTTAACGGTAGAGTTTATCTGCCACTGTTTCATCCCGCTGTCGCCCTCTATAACGGGGGTATGCGTCAAACATTGATTGACGACTTTGTGCTCATTCCGGCCATCCTACAGAAAATTTCAGCAGCATAAACATCTTTACAGAAAGGAAATCTATGCAACCAAAAAACAATACTCCTCCTCGGAATAATCGCCCCAACAATGGTGGCGGCCGTAGTGGAGCACAAAATAATAATGGTGGGACCAAAACGCCTAACCAACAAATCAAGAGCAGCCTAACAACCTCACGCGGCCAAGCCGTTCGAGCTCAGCGCCGCTCGCAAGCTGATGCCCAGCGCATCGCTAACCAATTCCAACCAGCTGAGGCCAATCGACCGCAGCGCGCCAACGTCATTGATGACAGCCCACGCCTAAAAATTATTGGCTTGGGTGGCATGGACGGTGGTGGTTCTAAAAACATGATGCTCGTAGAGTATATGAATGACGCCATCATTCTTGACGCCGGTAACGACCTTGGTGTCGATTTACCAGGCATTAACTACGGTATCGCCGACACTGCTTATTTAGAGCAGATTAAGCACAAGATTAAAGCATATGTCATCACACACGGTCACCTTGACCACATTGGTGGCTTGCCGCATATCGTACCGAAGTTCCCAGCACCAATTTATGGCAGTAAGTTCACAATTGGTCGCGTCGAAGAAATCTTCGAAAACTTTGGCCTACCAATGCCCGAAGGTTTTGAGCTCAAGACCGTCATGATGAACGAAAACACCCACGAGCGTTTGAAAGTTGGCGAATTCTTCATCGAGCTAGTCCGTATCACACACTCCATCCCAGGTAGTACCTGTATTGTCGTTGATACGCCCGTAGGACGCATCATTAACACTGGTGACTTCCGCTTCGACCCGAACCCGCTCGACCATGAGCGTTCAGATATCGAACGCTTAACGGAGCTCGGTAACGAGGGCGTGCTGGCACTATTAAGTGAAAGCACTACCGTTGAGCGCATGGGTCGTACCCCATCAGAAAGTACGATTGAGCAGAGCTTCATCGACATTATCGATACCGCTCCGGGTCGTATTTTTGTCGGCTTGTTCTCTACTAACATGAACCGTGTACAGATGATCATTAACGCCGCCGTACATCACAACCGTAAGGTTGCAATGGACGGTCGCAGCATGGTCAGTACATTAGAAATGGCTGTCCGCCATGGCTTTGTGCGCGTACCAAAAGGTACCTTCGTACCAATTGCTAACGTCGCGACCATGAAAGACACCGATGTTGTCGTGGTCTGTACGGGTAGCCAGGGCGAGCCAAGCTCAGCCTTACAACGTATGGCAAATGGCGAGCACCGTCACGTCAAACTAAAAGAGCAAGACACAGTCATTCTATCCAGTACTCCAATCCCAGAGAGCGGCAACGACTCCCTGATTGGTAGTATGGTTGATGGCCTTAGCCGCAAGGGCGTGCACGTCTTTGAGCACCGTAACCACGAGCTCGATGGTGTCGGCCCACTTCATGTTTCTGGTCACGCCAGCCGCGATGAATACGCTGACATGATTACCATGACTAAGCCAAAGTTCTTCATCCCAATTTACGGTGCATATCGCGTCAAACAGCGTCACCTCGACCTTGCTGTCGAGCAGGGAATTCCTCGAGCAAACTGTGTCAACGCCGATAACGGTCAAGTTATCGCCCTAACAGCCGACAAGATTGAAATCTCCGGCGAAGTGCCACACGGTACAGTTCTGGTCGATCAAACCGGTGCTATCGTCAACAACGTCGTCGTCAAAGACCGTGTACTTTTGGCCGAAGAAGGCCTAGTAGCTGTAGTCCTAACAATTGATAAGAAGAACGGTGGTTTACTAACCAGCCCCGATATCATCAGCCGCGGCTTCATATATATGCGCGACAACGAAGAGATCATGAATGGTCTACGCATCGAACTAAAACGTGCCGTCCAACAGCGCTACAAACGTGTTGACCTCGACCGTTTCAAGGCCGAACTCAAAGATCATGTGACACATTACTTGTTCGAACATACGCAGCGTAGTCCAATCGTTATTCCGGTGGTCAACATCGTTGGCGGTGGAGGCGGTGGAAACGGCGGAGGCAAGCCAAACGACGTTAAGAATGGCGCGCCGCAGGCTCCAGTCAAGACGGCCGAAGAAGTGGCAGCCGATCAGCAGCAGCGCTTCCAAGAAATGCGTGCTCGGTTGCTTAGCCAAGACGCCCGAACCGATTAGTTTGTAATACACCTAGATTGACATTTTAGCAACATTGTGCTAATGTTAAAGCATGACTCAAATACCAACACCAGAAAACCAACCCGAATTACCAAACCCACAGCACTTAGGGGACATCATCCCTTATGATGGCGAGGATGCTGACTTACTCGATATGGCTGCCGCAGCTGATGCCGAGCAACCCGAATTCGTGCAGCGTTATGCAGAACGACGTGCTCTTGGTGAAACTGCTGTCGATCCACTGACGTTACTTGAACTCCAAGGTCTTGAAGCTGCCAATGGTCAAAATTCACATAGCCAGCAGCACGATCCTGCTAAAGGGAAGGTGAAAGAGTTTGTTCATCCCCGAACAGCAGGTGACATGTTCTCAGAAGCTCATGTCGACTATCTCGATGCGTTAGATGTATGGAACGTTTCCGACAAGAAGCTTAAGGACGAAGCCAGCATGCGTACTAAGGAGCTGCACAAGCTTCATCCTGGCGAACATGGTGAGCCTGAGGTATACGCAAGTGAGTTAGAGAACCTTCGGTTGAACTTCGGAAGCCCGAAACCAAAGAAGCCAACTCGCTCCGAGTAAATTGACAAAAGTTGTAAATTTTGCTATAGTAGTGGCATGAACATCCGTTCAGCCACTACTGTTAGTTTGCAAGGGTACTACAGCAAACTAACACCATACCGCTTCGCTTTTACCAGTGTTGCGGGTATAATTAACGGGTAACAATATGGCCAAAAAGAAAAAGCAAACAAGAAAGAAAAAAGTCGTCGAACCGGTAGCAGCTGAACGCTCACCGTTTTGGGGCTATGCTGGTGCTATCTTATTGATGTTGCTGGCTATTTTTGTGTTGCTCGGTGGCTTTGGCACTGGTGGACCGTTACCAATCCAATTATTCCACGGCACTTATTGGTTACTTGGATGGGTGGCTTATCTGGCACCTGTCGGCTTATTCTATTGGGCCATTTATAAGTTCAGGGCAGAGGATCGTCGTATCCCACTGAGCAATCTTTTGAGTATGTTGTTCGTTTTATTCTTTGCTAGCGCCTTGGCGTTCACCGCGTTCGCCAGTAAAGACGCTTTTGGGACGTGGACCGGTGGCAACGGTGGCCAAGCAGGATCATTAATCGGTAGTATGGCATTGAGCGCGTTGGACACATTGCCAGCCAGCCTCTTATTCTTTGTACTCACATTGCTAGCAGGTTTCTTCGCCTTTGGCGTTTCGCTCAAAATTTTGCTCAGACTGGGTGATATTTTCAAGCGACCGAAGGACGAAGAGAGCGATTTGGCCGCGCTTAAAGCCAAAGCGACTGACCATGCAAGCTTCCAATTGAATGAGGGCGTACCAACTGTTCATCACACACCAAACGAGCCAGCTATAGCGGCAGCCCGTTTATCATCACTCAAGAATTCAGCCCAGAAATTGTCTGGTACTGAGAACCATGAGGCGCTAACGGCGGCCAAGGATCCTGATTGGCAATTCCCGAGCGTTAATTTACTCAGTCAGAAGCAAGATAAAGCTGATGCCGGTGACGTCAATGCCAACGCACAAATTATTCATGACACGTTTGAGAACTTTAATATTGAAGTCGAGATGGAAGGCGCCAATATTGGTCCACGCGTTACGCAGTACACGCTTAAACCACCAGCCGGCGCCAAGTTAACGAAGATAACCGCCCTAGCTGATAACTTAGCACTTGATTTAGCGGCCCACAGTATTCGTATCGAAGCGCCAATCCCTGGTAAACGCGCCGTTGGTATCGAAGTGCCTAATATTAAGTCGGCAACTGTTCGATTGAGCTCGATTTTGACCTCGCGTGAGTGGCAGGATAACACCGGGCCATTGGCGTTCGCGATCGGTCGTGATATATCGGGCGTGCCTGTCGTTGCCGATCTAGCTAAAATGCCGCACATATTAGTGGCTGGTCAAACTGGTTCTGGTAAGTCAGTCATGATTAATACGATTTTGACGAGCCTGCTGTATCGTAATTCACCAGCCGATTTGAAATTGATTCTTGTCGATCCGAAGCAGGTAGAGCTTAAGCCATACGATGATATTCCACATCTGTTAACACATGTTATTACTGAACCTGAAAAGTGTATTAGCGCGCTCAAATGGGCAGTGGCTGAAATGGAGCGACGCTACCGTACGTTGGCTGATGTTAGTAAGCGAAATATTGCTGAGTACAACGAGCTGAAACAAGAAGAGGGCATGCCGTACATCGTGATTGTGATTGACGAGTTGGCCGATCTAATGATGATGGCAGCGCGTGACGTCGAGGCATTAATTGTCCGTATCGCGCAGAAGGCTCGCGCGGTTGGAATCCACTTAGTGCTTGCCACCCAGCGTCCTTCAGTCGACGTTATTACTGGTCTTATTAAAGCTAACGTGCCGGCCCGTATCGCGTTTACGACGGCGTCACAGGTCGATAGCCGTACCATTATTGATCAGGTTGGTTCCGAGAAATTACTGGGGCAAGGAGACATGTTGCTGCTTACTGCCGATATGCCTAAGCCTAAGCGTGTTCAAGGTGCCTTCATTGGCGATGAAGAAACAGTTAAGATTATGGACTTTATTCGTATGCAACGACCGCCACAATACGACGACGAAGTTGTAAGCCAACCAGTTCAGTTGAACGGTAAGGGTGGTATTGTGGCCGATTACGGGGCTAATGACGCCGACGATGATATGTTCCGAGATGCGGTTGGCGTGGTGATTGAGAATAAGAAAGCTAGCACCAGCCTGTTGCAACGTCGATTACGCATTGGGTACGGCCGTGCGGCACGATTGATCGAGACTATGGAAGAACAGGGTATTGTGGGCGCTGCAGACGGCTCAAGGCCGCGCGAAGTGCTTGTGAGCTCAATGGATGACGTGTTCGGTAATCGTGGCGGTGGCGCAGAAGACTTTGATCCTGCCGAAACTGAAGAAGACGTTTTCCCAGGCCAGTAAGTCCAACGCTTGACCAACAGAGGTAGATAGGCTATAATTGGACGCACTATCAACTTCAGCTCGTGGCCAACTATAGTGCGCACGGGCTGTCCTCATCAGATTCGTCCGATGAGATAACCAAGGGAAGGATTCATTTGTTATGAACCAGTACGAAATTGCTGTGCTCTATCATCCTGATCTGGAAGTCGACCTGACAAAGGCCGAGGCCCGTGTCACGAAAATTGTTACCGACAACGGCGGTAAGGTGATTAGTGCCGACAACTGGGGCAAGCGTAAGCTGGCCTACACCATCAAAGGCAACGAACACGCCGTGTATGTTTTTTACACCGTGGAATTGCCAAGTGAAGGTGTGATGAAAGTCGAAAGCACACTGAACATCACCGATGAAGTCATTCGTTTCCTCATTACGCGTCCCGACCTCAAGGCAGCTGCTAAGGCAGAAGTTTTGAAGGCCGAGAAGGCTGCTAAGGCAGCTGAACGTGGTGAGCGATCTGACGACAGTGGTGACGACAAGCCCGAAGAAGAGTAGAACGCTCACTCGAGTTAATAAAAACGTAACAATAAAGCGCTAAAACTTGACGAATAATCAGGCAAAGGCGTAGCGTAAAAGGGTAAACATAACGAAGACATATGTCTTATAAGGAGTTAGAATGGCACGAAGCCTAAACCAAGTAACATTAATGGGTAACCTTACCCGTGATCCTGAATTGCGTCAGACGCCAAATGGCCAAAACGTAACCAGCTTTAGCCTCGCACTCAACCGTAGCTATAAAGACGCCAGCGGTGAATGGCAGGAAGCTACCGACTACATCGATATTGTTAGTTGGGGCCCACTCGCAGAACGCGTAGCACAATATTTGAGCAAAGGTCGCCGCTGTCTCGTCCAAGGACGTGTGCAGAGCCGGAACTGGGAACAGGATGGTCAAAAGCGTAGCAAAGTAGAAGTACTTGCCAACGATGTGACGTTCCTCGACAGCCGTGGTGAAGGTGGTGAGAGTACCAATGTAGGTGGTAACACTGCCAACGATGCTCCAGCTAGCAAGCCAGCCCCCAGCAAGAAGGCTAAAGACGACGTAGTCATCGAAGATATCGGTGACGCACCAATCAATCTCGACGACATCCCATTTTAAGTAATTTCATCCTAAATTAGTTTTAGGATTCCATATACGAAAGGAATATCAGTAATGGCTAAGATTTTTAAGCACCGAACCGATGTAGCCTATTTTGACTACAAAGATTTTAAGACCTTACAGCGTTACGTTAACGGCTACGGGCAGATTGAGTCTCGCAAGAAGACTGGTCTAACCGAGAGTCAGCAACGACGCTTGAGCAAAGCTATGAAGCGCGCTCGACACATTGCACTTTTGCCCTTTGTGGCAAATAATTAGTGTAGTTCATACCAATTGTCATTACGCTAACTTCTCTAGTTATTCCGACTGCAGTGGAGGAATCTGTTAAAGGAAAATAGATTTCTCCGCTTTGGTCGAGATGACAGTGGTGAGTAAGCTTGATACGATGAAGTAGTTCAAACAGAGAAACAGTCTATGTTTCTCGAAGGGGAAGGGTAAGAGGGTTGTCCAAAGTTCCGTATAAGGCTTCCAAAGCCTGGCATTTGGGTCATACGCTAACGATTGATGTCTATCAGTTGGCGGTTCGTTTGTATCAGATTGGTCAAACGGATTTAGCTACTAATATTCATGAATCATCACGCAGTGTTCCTCATCACATTGCTGATGCGCACAAACCTAATGCGACGGACAAAGACGAACACTTACATTTAGCCCGTGAAGCACTCGCAGAATTAGATTCACACCTATTGTTTCTGAAAGAGTTACAATACGTTGATGAAGCAACTTGGAGCGATTTGTCGCGCCGAGGCGCCGAAGTGTACAGCCTGCTTGGCACGCTGGTCACTGGGCCGCGGCTCGTCCCGCAAACGATCCTAGCACCAATCGAAACAACCGTGGAGGAACCAGATGGCATTATCGATAACAGAACTGAAGAAAGGGACCCTCTTCCAATGGGAAGGGCAACCGTTTCGCGTGGTCGACTACAATCAGAAAGTGATGGGGCGTGGCGGATCAATCGTCAACGTCCGAATCAAGAGTTTACTCGACGGCAAAGTCCTCGAAAAAACATTCAAGGGTAACGAACAACTTGATAGGGCAGACGTGACCAATCAAACGGTCCAGTATCTGTACAGTGACGCTACCATATTTTTCTTCATGAACGATGATACCTTTGAACAGTTCGAGGTTTCGGCTGATTTAGTCGCTGACGGAGCAGGATACATGAAGGAAGGTGATACCGTTAGCTTGCAATTCTTTGACGGTCGAGCTATCAATGTCGAGCTACCAAAAAACGTGCCATTACTCGTAACCTACACCGAAGACGCTGTGAAAGGCGACACGAGCTCATCAATCACTAAAGACGCGACGCTTGAAACTGGCATCACCATTAAAGTCCCTGCATTTATCAAGCAAGGAGACCTCATATCCGTTGACACCACCACCGGCGCCTACCGCGAACGTGTTAAGGACTAAGGACCTTGTGAACCAATTTACTGATCTTGTAATCGTGAGCTTTCTCGAGAATCAGCCAGAAGGCGATACGTTTGTACGAAGTCGTCACGGTGGTTGGCCCTTACATATAACCTTGGTTCCTTGGTTCGGAGTCTCCGATTACGAAAAACTAGATCTTGAACTAAGGCGTATTGTTCAAAAACAGCATCCAGTTACTGCCGTGATAGGTTCTGAGCAATTATTTGGGAGTAATCACGACATTCCGGTGAACGTTATCGAAAATCAGACAGAACTTAAGCAGCTTCATGACGAACTAACGTCAATCATTCAATCAGGAGGCGAATTTTTTGAGGCTCAGTGGGTTGGCGATAAATACAACGCGCATATTACGAAGCACATGAATGAAGGCCAACAACTAAATGTTGGCGATAGATGTCTCATTGACCACCTATATGTTGTTAAGATGCTTGATGATGATCACTGCCAATTTTTGAAAAAGTATCATTTTGGAGCTGGCGATGAAACGACGGCTTGATCAAACGGTGGCTAGTCGGGGGCTTGTTTCGTCACGCAGTCAGGCTGAAAGTTATATCAAGCTGGGGCAGGTGACTGTTAATGGCAAAGCTGTAACTAAGCCCGGTGCGCTTGTACAAGATAGTGATGTAATTGTGGTGACAGCGAGTGAGCAATATGTGAGCCGTGCAGCCCTTAAATTAGCATCTGTTACGGAGACGTTCGGGTTAAATTTCCATAGAAAAGTCGTACTCGATGTTGGGAGCAGCACGGGCGGTTTTACCGATTACGCGCTGCAACACGGGGCTACAAAAGTTATCGCAGTTGAAGTGGGGACAGACCAACTTCATCCCGCATTACACGGGCATCCGAAGATTGAGCTGCATGAAAAGACCGACATCCGCGATTTCAAAACCGAGCAGTCAGTTGATATTATCGTGGCTGACGTCTCATTTATATCGTTACGCGAAATTCTGCCCAGCATTGGGAGATTATCACATCCCAAAACTTTGATTGTTGTGATGGTGAAGCCACAATTCGAAGCCGGCAACGATAATCTTAAGCACAAAGGTGTTATTAAGAACGATGCTATGCGCCGAGATATTCTCAAAGGCTTTGAAACGTGGACAGCGCAGCATTTTATTATTGTCGATAAGGCTGATTCAGCTGTTAGTGGCGCTAAGGGTAACAAAGAACGATTCTACGTGCTCAAAAAACTAAAAAATCGCTAGTAGCGGTATTTTCACCTCTCGAAAAGCACTAGCTTTTACGGTACACTGCAAGTATGTATTTCGCCTCACGCATGCAGGCTGGTCGGATGCTCGCGACCCAGCTAATGCCCAAGTTTCGCTATGAAAACTGCGCCGTCGTTGCATTGAACGATGGTGGTGTAATGGTTGGTGCTCAAATTGCCAGTCAA
Organism: Saccharimonadales bacterium (SeqCode); assembly: GCA_038237095.1. Taxonomy (GTDB): domain Bacteria; phylum Patescibacteriota; class Saccharimonadia; order Saccharimonadales; family UBA4665; genus JAJXTN01. The sequence continues at coordinate 60,130 of JBBRZB010000001.1, forward strand.
CTGCACTGCATTCTGATGATGCTACTGACGTCTGAGATTATGCTTCCACTCGAACCTGACGCTCTCGCCGGTATTACGCCCTCAGGAGCTATGGCCTACAACAGTCGTTACTCTGAAGGTGAAATCGATGAATTGCGAAGCGAATATTTTAGCCTGATTGAGCAAGAAAAAATGACTAGCATGCATGAAATGGGCCGAGCCTCAAAGAAGGGGGTGCTAGATAAGCAGCAACTTAAGGGTCGGAACGTTATTATCGTGTCTGACGGCCTAAAGTCTGGCTTCCCACTAGATATCGTGGCTGAATTCCTGAAAACTACGGCAATTGAAAAACTAATTGTTGCGACACCATTAGCGAGCGTAAAAGCAGTTGACCGAATGCACATTGTTGCAGATCAAATCTATTGTTTGAGCGTGGTTGAAGATTTCATCAGCACGGAGCACTATTATGATCAAAACGATGTCCCCGATCACGATAAGGCAGTGGAAACAATCGAGAAAATTATCCTTGATTGGAAGTAGGTTGAACGTTAATTAAGGTGTTTCTGCAAACTCTCAACGTCTTTTAGGACGATAAAACCATTCTGCGCCCCGATGTAGCCTTTGCGCTCTAACGCTGACATCTCACGGCTGGCGGTTTCACGGGTAGCATTAACTGAACTAGCGATATCCTGATGCCGCAAAGGGACCTCGAGCACCGTACCGTCTTTGGTTATTTTGCCAAAGCGATGGCTCATGGTGAGTAGGAACGAAATAATACGTTCGCGGACAGTACGATATTCAAGATTGAGAATTCGCTCGCTATGCAGGCGATACATCTCGAGAGTCATAACTAAGAGTGGAGAATAGAGGGCTGGATCGGCTTCGATTGATTCTAGGAATTGTTCGCGACTGATGCGCCAGACGGTAGTGGCTGCCAAGGCTTGATATATGACGTGGCGCTCTTGCCCAGTGATTGCCCATATAAGCGGGAACACTTCGTCTGACTTACGAATGATGAGCAAGTTCTCTTCGTCGTACTTCGTAATATCGTAGGCTTTGACGAGTCCTAGCTCTACATAAAAAACGCCGGATGGCAATTCATCCGGGCGAATAATAAAGTCACCTTTACGGTATTGTTGTTTTTTGCCGCGCTGTTTGAATATGTCAAACAATTGTGCGGTCTGGTGAGGGGAGTCCAACACACATATATTATGACTGTTTAAGAAATTATCGTCAAACTAAACAGATGAGCGTAAGCAGGATCGTCTCTGTTAAGCCTCAAAATTTGTGATAAATATTCCACAAACTTGGTGATGATTTTCACTGACACAGCCCTAACTGTCAGCATATAGTTAAGGTACATAAGGGGAGGAAAACAAATGGTCAGTTCTCAATCCGTGTACGATCAACTCAAGCGACTTCATGTAAATACGCAGTCGTGGGGTCGTAGCGAAATTCGCGAACTTCCGCAGATTTTGCTTCCCGACGAAGAGATTTATGAGTGTGTAAACGGTATCTATGATGCTGGTTTCGCGCTATTGGTGGCTACTGATGTTCGCGTACTGCTCATTGATAAAAAACCGCTCAACTATCTGACGGTCGAGGACGTACGCTTCGATATGATTACCGAAATCGACTACAGTCACCGTATGGTTGGCGCAGCAATCTCGATTAGTGCTGGCTCCAAAAATTTGGTCTTCCGAAGCTATAACAAGCCACGCTTACGAAAGCTAATTAGCCACGTCCAACACTGTATGGCCGAAGCCAAGCGTCAGCACCAAATGCAGCAAGAAGGTCAGAATCTTCACCTAGAGAACATCAATCAGCAGCTACAACTCTACTTGTTGGCACAACAAGGTCATGAACGAGAATTAACGCGTCGTTTATTCGAAGTGCAGGCTACCGCCGCTCAGCAGGCACCAGTATTTCAACCACAGCTACCTGTCTCGAGCGCCCAACCCGAATCATATGCCTTGTCAGATCAACTAGCAGCGGAGGCTCAGGCGGAAATATTTGGCAAGCCAAATGCTCCAGTTAGTTTGCGGCCTGCTATGCAGCCAACGGTTGATGAAATGGGAAACATCCAGTTTGACCCTAATCGTACAGCTTACAGCCGAGTTCCACTTAGCTTACGACATCGGAACTTCGGCAGGGCTGCAACAATCGGATCCAGCCTTACTAAGGCCGCGTCAGTCACAACTGCTCAGTAACTATTTACTAACGTTAAATCGAAATTCGACGACATCTTCGGGTTGCATTACGTAGGTTTTGCCTTCGGTGCGGACTTTGCCCGCTGCACGAGCACTAGTCAGTGAACCCGTGGCAAGCAAGTCAGGACAGCTTACAATTTCGGCAGCAATAAAGCCTCGTTCAAAATCACCATGAATGACACCTGCGGCTTGTGGCGCGGTAGCACCAACGGGGATGGTCCAAGCGCGGACTTCTTTTTCACCAGCTGTTAAGTAACTCTGCAGGCCAAGCGTTTGGTACGCGGCATGAATCAGCTGCAGGAGACCTGACTCGGATTGACCGTAGCTTTCGAGCAGCTCTTCCGCATCATTTGCGTCAAGATCCTTTAACTCGCTTTCAAGCTTGGCACAGACGAATAATGACTGGGCAGGGGCGACCAAGTCTCGCAGGCTTTGCTGTTTGGCACTATCGCTTAAACCATTTTCGTCGAGATTGAATACATATATCACGGGCTTCATAGTGAGTAACTGTAAATCCGCAGTATGCTCTTCATTGATTTCAGGGTAGTTCCAGAGAGGCTGACCATCGTTTAGGAGGGTATTAATATGCTCAAAGGTGGCCACAATTGGCTGCAATTTAGCATCGGCCCGTGCCTCTTTTTGTATACGTGGTAGTCGTTTGGTGAGAGTCTGTAAATCAGCGAGTACTAATTCGGTGTTGATAACATCGATGTCTTTTTTAGGATCGTGTGCTTCGTCGACGTGCAAGACATTATCATCTTCAAACGCGCGAACGACTTGCACGATGGCGTTGGTTGAACGAATATGGCTCAAAAACTGGTTTCCAAGACCTTCACCTTCGCTAGCACCGGCAACTAAGCCAGCAATATCTACGAATGTAACGGTCGCGGGAACAATTTTGTCGGTGTGGTACAGTTCACCCAACTTCTCAAGGCGTGTATCAGGAACAGGCACGACACCAGTGTTTGGTTCAATCGTCGCGAATGGATAATTTGCAGCCAAAATATTACTACCTGTCAGGGCATTAAACAGGGTAGACTTGCCAACATTGGGCAAACCAACGATACCAATCGATAACGAACTCATTACTCTCTATTCTAACAGATAAAGATAGTAATAATTACTCTTTTATTGCAAAATAAGCAATAATATGCTAATGTTTATATAGTTAAGACACAACAAAAATATGATTCATTCACAAGAATTAGTACACGCTGAAACAATGTCGCCTCCTCCTGTGGCTGAGATGCAGGCTGTGCCAGCCAGCCGATTGGCTCGATTCGCGGGTCGTATTTTGGGTCGACAAACTGTAGCCGGCTCAATTTCAGGTGGCCACGAATTCGACACTTCACAGGCTCCTGAGATAGAAATGCCTACCTATGAGACTGAAATGACTGCTTGGACTGAGTATGTATCCCAAGATCTTGCTCAGCTTGCCGGCAAGCTTGAGACGAATAATACAGCTGCTGACCATACCTGGAAGCTGCACCAAAAGCTCTACTCAAGCCAACGTGTAGGTCGTGAGTGGCAGGACTATGGTGACTTAGCAAAACGCGGTATCGATAAGCGATACGGCACCCAAACACAACTACGTGACAACGAAGAAAAGCTAACTAAGACTATTCGCCATCGAAAGAACCAGCTGGCGTATGCTAAAGAGCATAACAACCTGCTCGAATACACTGATGAACTAGATGTCAGTACCTACGCTAGATATATGGGTGAGCCGGATCAACTAGGTGACTCGTTTAACGTTCCTAAAACGAAGAATCCTACTACCGATCCAGATAAAGCGGCTACAGTATTAAATGAGCTACCGTTTGTGAAAAAACGAGATATCGAGTATGTCTATAATCCCCAGCATCCTAAGATTATCATCAGGGGTGCAATTAATTTTCCAACTGAGCGTATCATTGGCGTGGAATCATTTGATTCTTGGGCGGGGCGAAGCTATCGGACATTTTAATTCTATGGTTGCGATTCCAAACGGCAAAGGCGAGAAAAAATTTACGCCAACCTCCATACCTGACATCGAAAAGACTTCAATCGGCGCGATTACTGATTATGCGCAACGCGATCCAGCTGAACTAGCAGACTACGGAGATAGTGCTGGAATTAGGATTGTGCAAGATAGCAGTGGTGAGTATTGGGGCATTGCCTACACCGATGGTTCGCACCGCGTCGCTGCCGCTAAGCTTCGAGGAGCAGCTACGGTGCCAATTAGCGAACTTGAGATTGCCTCCGATGAAGATATGCCTCGTATCCCGTTCGCTGTTCGTGATATGACAGGGTCAGTGGAACTAGCTGCTTAAAGTAGTACGGGCAGATTATCGATAAAGGGTTGACCTAAATAGATTAGCTGCTAAACTAATTAGTAACTAAGCTATTATGTCGAGAAATCAATTATTACTCAATCTTGCCGAGAACTTAACTATCTTTGTTAAGCATATGCACCCGCAGAGCACGCCTGAAAACGATAAGCTGTGTATCAGTATTTTTGGTAAGCAATTATCACCAGCCCAGAAGCACGCATTGATGATTATTGGCAGTGATGGGGAAATGAATATCAAGCAGCTCGCAACAGTGCTCAAAATTACCTCCGGTGCCGCGACGCAGCACGTTGGCGCGCTTGAGTCGCTCGGTGCTGTGGAACGTGTCATGAGCGAGGCGGACCGTCGTGAAGTGTTTATTCGAGTCACCGATAAAGGCAAGAGTATGGTGGCTGCTATTCGATCAGAATTTTTGACTGGTTTGGAAGCTGCTTTTGAGGAATTGGATGACGCTGAGCTGGAACAATTTGTTCAATTGATGACAAAAGCTAATACTAAATATGTAACTGAGGAGCAGGCGTAATGATGAGCAAATTAGGAGATTTTATTGTAAAACGACGATGGTGGATCGTGGCTGTCTGGGTCATTGCCGCCATATTAATCGTTAGTCTATCGCCTAAGTTGAGCAGCATTGAAAGTGACGATCAAAGTAGTTTCTTGCCCAAAACCTATGAATCAGTTCAAGCCGGTGACATTGCTAAAAAAGTTTCCGCTCACAGCACCGCTCCAACTGACGTTATCGTATTCAAGAACAGTTCTGGCGCTGCTCTAAGCACCGACGACCAAGTAAAAATCACACATATTGTAACTACGTTAAATAATGAAAAAATGGCTCATATAATTAGTGTGAGCTCAAGTTCACAGCAACTTGCACCCGATCAAAAAACGCAACTCGGCGCTGTTGTTTACACTGGTAACGGACAAGACAAGGCTTCCATAAACGCGGTTAAGACGGTGCGCCAAGCATTGGCCAAGCAGGTTGCTGGCACGAGTTTGACGGCGGGTTTAACTGGCGGCCAATCAATTGGCTATGACACGCAGGACTCCGCGAATCGCGCTTTGCAAATAGTTAGTATTGGCACTATTTTGCTGGTGCTCGTCTTGCCAGCGTTTATTTTCCGCAGCCCATTAGCCGGCTTATTCCCAGTAATCGCGGTCAGTATTGTGTATACCATTTCTAGCTCATTGATTGCCGACGCGGGCCATTTATTTGGTTTCCATGTTTCTCAGCAGCTAAGTATATTGTTCACAGTTGTACTGTTTGGTATTGGCACGGATTATATATTGTTCCTGTTCTTCAGATATCGCGAACGATTGCGTAGCGGGGACCATACCCGTGGCGCTGTGTCATTTGCTTTGAGCCGTGCGGGAGAAGCAATTCTATCAGCTGCGCTAGTAGTTTTGACCTCGTTCGCGGCACTATTCTTTGCTAAGTTTGGTATCTTTTCATCGCTCGCACCAGGTCTTGTTATCTGTGTGGCGGTTATGATGCTCGCGGCACTAACGCTGGTGCCTGCATTGTTGGCAATCATTGGCGAAAAAGTATTTTGGCCAAGTAAGGCTTGGATGATTAAGGCCGAGAAGCCAACCATTTCAAAGAAAATTGGCGGTTTGATTGCGCGCCGCCCCGGAATTGTCACGGCCACGGTCATAATATTCTTGGTTGTGCTTGCAGCGTTTAGCACGACATTTAAATCAGACTTTAGTTCGTTTAGCCAGCCACCAAAGGGTACTCCCTCTGCCGCAGCCTATAACCAGCTAACGGCCGCCTACCCAGCCGGAACGCTTAACCCAACGCAGGTGTATGTGAAGAGTACAGCAACCCTTACTGCTAAGGATTTACAACCACTGTCCGACAAGCTCCGACAAACCGACGGTGTATCGGCTGTTTTGCCACCGGTCATTGTAGCTGACGGCAAGACGGCAGAACTAACTGTTATTTTGAAGAGTGACGCGTACAGCGCGGCTGCAATTAATGACATCGCGGGGCCGATTCGTGAGGCTGCGCATACGTTTGATACTTCCACTAACACAGTCTATGTCGGTGGTGTAACATCCATTTTTGCCGATGTAAAAAACGTGACTAATCGTGACTTGCGGGTTATTTTCCCAATCGCCGCGTTGTTCATCTTCATCATTCTTGCTGTACTGCTTCGAAGTCTTGTGGCGCCACTGGTATTGTTGCTTTGCGTGAGCTTAGGATACGCTGCCACGTTGGGTGCTACGACGCTAATATTCCAGACAATTGGCGGCAGCAGCGGCATCATTTCGTTCATTCCGTTGTTTATGTACATTTTCGTGGTGGCGATTGGTACGGACTATAACATTCTGACAATAACTAGATTACGTGAAGAGGTTAGGGAAGGTCATTCACCGCGAAAAGCGGCTGATCTAACTGTTGAGCACAGTAGTGCCACCGTTGCCGCAGCTGGCTTAATCCTGGCTGCAACTTTTGGCTCGATGATGCTTGGTGGCCTTACATTCCTAACCCAAATGGGCGCCGCGATCGCCATAGGCGTGTCGCTAGCCGCATTTGTCATCGCGCCATTCCTCATCCCGAGTCTATCGGCAGTTATTGGCTATAAAATTTGGTGGCCGGGTCACCGTGCTGCACCAATCAAGGTTAAAGCTAACATCAAGGGTAAAAAGTAGCTATTATTTTCAGCGAGACACTATACAATAACAAGTAATTGATAATTCAAAAGGGAGACCGATTGTGGCGGCAAAGAAAAATGGGAATGGTGGGACAAATCACTGGTTAATACTGATTCTATTGGCCTTGGCACAGTTCATGGTTATTTTAGATGTCTCAATCGTCAATGTGGCATTGCCCGCGATACAAAATAACTTCCACATGAGCCAGACCAGCCTACAGTGGATTGTCACGGCCTACACCTTGGCTTTCGGTGGATTCTTGCTTCTTGGCGGTCGAGCCGCCGATTTATTCGGTCGGCGTCGCATGTTCTTGATTGGTGTGTTCTTGTTTACACTCGCTTCGCTTGCCGACGGCTTGGCCCAAACAGGTGGCATGCTCATCGTGTTCCGTGGGCTACAGGGCTTATCAGCAGCGATTATGTCGCCGGCTGCTCTTTCAATTGTGCTTGTGACCTATCGGGAAGGTCATGAACGAAACGTCGCTCTATCTGTTTGGGGTGCTGTCGCCGCTGGTGGAGCTGCTGTAGGCGTGTTGCTAGGCGGCATTCTGACGCAGTATTTGGGTTGGCGCTGGAACTTCTTCGTGAACGTTCCTGTGGGTATTGGTGTATTCATTGCTGCGACTCGCCTTCTTGATAAACATGAAAGTACCGTCGAGCATAATAATCTCGATTTGCCTGGTGCCGTACTGGCGACTGGTGGTCTCATGACTCTTGTATACGCGCTCGTGAAGGCACCCTCGAACGGCTGGCTTTCAACGACATCACTGGTTCTTTTCACGATTTCCGCTGTCGCACTAATAGGCTTCATAATTAATGAAGGACGAGCCAAGCACCCATTGATGCCGCTACACATTTTCAAGATTCGTAACCTTTCTGGTGCGAATGGCGTGATGTTGTGCATGGCCGCTGGATTATTCGCAGTCTTCTTCTTCACGACGCTCTATTTGCAGTTAGTATTGCACTATTCACCCGTGAAAACTGGGTTTAGTTTCTTGGTAGTACCGGTTTGTATCGCGATCACCGCTACTAATGTGCCACGGGTTATTCAAAAGATTGGTTATCGACCTATTCTTATCGTCGCGCCATTGTTGCTTACTGTGGGGCTGTTCATGCTTTCGCACATTCCAGTTAACGGTACGTTTTGGGGCAATGTCGCTCCGGGCATGATTGTCATGGCCTTTGGTATGGGCGCGACTTTCGTGAGCGCTACTATCGCTGCAACTTCTGGTGTGCCACACGAGGAGTCTGGCTTGGCCTCAGGTATCTTAAATACTTCGCAACAGATTGGTGGTGCAATAGGACTCGCGGTACTGACTGGTATTGCCGCCTCAACTTCGACGGCCTTCATTCACAGTCTCAATTTACAGATGCCACCAACCCCTGCAATTATTGCTGCCGCGACGGTGCACGGTTTCCAGCGTGGATACTTGATTGCGTCAACGTTTGGTATTGTTGCGTCACTCATCGCCGTCTTTGTCATCAAACAGAAAAAGGGCGAGAAAGTAGCGGTCGACATGGAAGCTATGGCTGGCGCATAAAGCTGGTTATACTTCTCAAGGATTGAATACTTTTGTGGCCGGCATTTGTCGGCCACTTTTCATGCTTGAACTAGTAACGCATATACAGCGATGATACTGCTCATGCTTTTGCTATACTTATCAGTAAGATGAGCCAAACAGCGTCCAGCCAATCGGATAAAGTTACGGTTAGTGGCGAGCACGAACCAAACGTCACTAATACGGCTGCCTCACAGCGCCCGCAGCTACTCTATGTTGGTGTCGTTTTTCTAATTGCCATTGGTATGCTTGTCGGTATTTTGTATTCACAGAACCACAAAAAGAAGCCACAAACTGTGACAGCGGTGTGCTCGAGCACATTTATAAAACAATCAAATTCAATACTCCAACAACCTGACACTGATAATCTCGGTAGGCTAGCGAATACCGTCGAGGCCACTAAGAATTATGCTCAGGATCCCAACTGCCTATATATTGTGACATTGTATTATGCGGCAATTGGAGACAAGACGCAGGCTGCCAGTTCACTTAAAGCCACGAAAGCCGTGTATAACGCGAACACTGGTTTTAGCACCAGTTTCAGCCCACCAGCGAGCCTCACTTATCTCGAAAGCGTCGTCCATGCGGCACTCACAACCACTGACAATATGCAGAGCACTGTGGAGTCACAGCTATGATGAGATATCAAGGATTACCCCATATCAAACCTCAGGTGGGCTTTTTCATAATCTTTGCTCTAGGTCTATTCGGCCTGCTACTTCAAGCGCCTGCTGCTTCTGCTGTTGCCAAAACTGCTGGCTATTTGAACGCTAATATTCCTCCATCTGGTTCACCAGCATCGACGATCAACACGGTTGTGGGTCTTGAGAACCAGTGCACGAGTGAACTTAACACTGCACGCAGCGGCGGTGGTAGCGCTCGCAACATTGTTAATGCCGCGGCTTATGTTCAGACCACATGGCTCAGTCAGCGTAGTGACCCAACTAATAGTTTGAGTACGACAATTTCACCTGGTACCTCGGCAATAAATATGCAAATCAACGAGTATGATTTCTTATGCGCTATTGTGACGCAGCCGGCATCAGGCTCAACGTTTCCAATAGCAACCAGCCAAGTAACTGCGGGTAGATATCCCAATGAACGACCCCCAGTGCCAGACACTGTAGGCAGCATTAACGCGGCTTCGCGCTACGAGACAAACGATCGCATTGATTCCATTACTGTTCCGCCAGGAAGCGGTTCGATTGTTTTTGTTCCTAAAACGCTGGGCTATAAGCGCGACAATGCCAGTCGTTATTGGTTTGCAGCGCCAGTCGATTTTATTTACAAAACACCGACGCCTTTAGCACCATCAACGAGCTACACAGTCACGGTGAGTGTGAAATTTCGTGACATCGCTACCTACCATGACTATGGCCCGACACCTGACGTTGCTAATTGTTCTACACCGGGAAAAAGGTCATGTAGCCGCTGTTCTTTGCCAGATGGCACGGGTATAGATGTAGCCTACAATAATTTCAATGCGTGTGGGCAGCAAACCGTAACTCGAACTTTTACATTCAAAACATCTGGTCCGCCACCGAGTTGTTCACCAGGCAGCCCCGATGTTGGCACGTTCATTCAGCCAGGGGACAGCGCTTCTTTACGACTCAGTGTTTCAAAAGCCCAACCGACTCCTCAAGACGTAACATACTCGATTACCAATTCAATCACTGGTGTCGTGACAACTGGCATCGCGCATTTGCCGGCTAATAGCACCACGACGTCGCCAGCCGTTTCTTTGCCACCGTTTAGTTCGGCTGGAACGTACTCAATTACTTGGACAGTGCCGAACTTGTCGGGGGAGTGTAAGGGGACGATTAATGTCGTCGATTTACCGTACTTTAATGTCTATGGCTCGGGGGTGCGATCGGGCGGTGATTTCCCGAGTAGCTGTAGTGGTAACGGAGTTCTCGCCAGCTGGTTTGATAACAATTCAGGGCACATGTATGGCTCAAGCACCGGCTTAAACGCCATCGCCATGGTTAATATTGTTGGTTTTGCCTCCAATCAAACAGCTCGTGGTAGTCCGACTCGTCTAACATTCGCGAATACGGCAGGTGTCAGCGGCGTAGGCATTAGCCCTAATTTGGGGGGAAGTTTTGATACTGGCGGATCGTATTGTTTTGACGACCCAGCTGAACCAACTGGTGCAACCGATCCTGGTGCGAGCATGTCAGTTGTTGGCCAAACGGGTGTGCGCCATCGCGGTACTGCTAGCGCACCTAGCTCGCTGCGAATTACGGGCGGCGTCATTAAAAAAGCTCAAAATCTCAGCGTCTTTGTGAATGGTGATGTTTATATCAGTGGAGATGGCATCAGCTACGATGACTCAACGTGGACAAGCGCAGCCGACATTCCATCATTTGTGTTAGTTGCAACAGGCAACATATACATTGATGCGGGTGTGACGCAGCTTGATGGCGTCTACATTGCCAAACACACTGCCTCCGGCACGGGTGGTCAGATTTACACCTGCGCTGATGACTTAGGCGTACTGTACAAATCGGGCGATATGTACAATCAGTGCAATCAGCAGCTTACAATACACGGAGTTTTTGAAGCAGATCGAGTGAATCTAATGCGCACTTTTGGAACGCTCAAGGATGGCGCTTCGGCGGCTCCTTCGAGTTGTACTGATGGTGGCGCGCCAAATGATCGCAAGACTTGTTCAGCCGAAGTTTTCGATTTTAGCCCCGAGCTTTATCTCTCCAAGCCCAATATTAAATCTACGAGTAGCAGCGCGGTACGCTATGACGCAATAGTTAGTCTGCCCCCGATCCTATAAGCTTATCGAGGGTGTAGCTCTTTATATCTTGCACCGTTAATGCTTTAATTAAAGCAGAAGCGAATTACGTATATGAGCGGTGAAGAAAAAATAGCAAAAATTGCCGACAACGAGAGTGTAGTTGTGGCCGAAACGGGTTCTAAATCCAAGCCCTCTAAAAAGAAGGTTATTGGACTAAGCTTAACGGTTCTAGTTTTATTGGTTCTAGGCGGCGCGGCCTATGCATTAGCTTCTTCTAAATCCAGCCCCAAGGTTAAAGTTACGATTGATCCGCATAAGAGTGTTTCGGCTCAAGTAGCCAATCTAAGTAGTAGCGAAACCAAGTCACTTGCGCAAAGCAACGTAAATGCCAGTAAAGATCCAAATGCCGCCTATGCTAAGGCAGTCGCACAGAATCAAACCGGTGATTCCAAAGCAGCTGTCGTGACCTTTAAAGCCGTAACGGCAACGGGCGCTGTAAATTACATGGTCTATAACGACTATGCGCTGGCCGCGGCTTCAACCGGTGATTTAAAATTAGCAATTCAGAATATGCAGAAAGCAATCGATACACTTAATAATGACAAAACGGTTTCCGCGGGTCTAAAGACTTCCGAAACGACTCGTATGCAAAACAAGCTTGATTGGTTTAAACTGGAGGCTCAATCGTGAGCCGCTCATTTAAACTGAGTGCTACACTCGCCATCTTTGCTGTGGTTACGGCAGCCGCGCTTGGGTTTATGGGTCACGCTAAGGCGTTCAATAACACCTACCCAGACACTGTCGGCGACATATCAAGCGGCGCCAGTGTATATGCTGTAATCGGTCAAACACAATTCGTCCAGAGAACTGGTAGTAATTTACGCGTATGGTTCCCGACTAGTGCCGGCGGCACAATTACTATTGGGGACGGTAACTTCTGTTCAAGCAATGCCTATGATTATATCCAGAATGGTGACTACTTTGCGTCGCACGGCATTGGTAGCGGTACTGCTGTTACTAATTTTGTCGTCAATGGTGTTACGAAGTATGGGTATTACTATGGGTCTGGCGACGCTCGCTGCAAGAGCAATATCACATTTGCAGTCAGCGGGCTGGGTGGAATCGAGAACGGTTATTATTACGCGGATATTACGATTTCGTATAGAGACCTAAGAGCTGGTGCATATGATGGTCTTATGAATTACTTTAGGATTGGCTCTTCGGTGGCAACCAGCTTTATTGGTGTACGCACCCCCCCAGGAGGAACATGGGGAACTGGATATGATTCTACGCAAGAGCAGGTGGATACATCACCGACAAACTCAACGTATTACGAGCGATTTGGTTCACCGTGCAATCTTGCTGCAAATCAGACCGCACAACTCAAATTCTTTGACCTTGATAATGCCGGTGGTAGTGGTGCGCAGCTAAATGGTGATGTATCCGTAATTCTGTATGACAGAACAGGCGGTGCATCCATACCGGTAACACTATCTAGCCCAAGTGGCGGCTGGGGAGCCGGATCAACGCCCACACACTGGGTCCCAGTGAGCGTAAATAATGCCGCACAAACTATCAATTTCGTTGCCGCGCCGGGGCATAAATACTTGCTTGAAATACTCAATGTGTACTACAACAACACGATTCAATTCAGTTTACCGTATTCGCAGATTAACTATCTTAGCTGTAAGGGTGCCACGGTCACTCCAGGAGCCACAGTTGATAAGCCGGTTGTCGGCACAGGCACGACCGTAACATTCGTTAATACAGTTACTACTAGTGGTGCTGTCGGTACTGGCGCAGATAGTTTCGATTGGGCAACTGCCAGCAGCGGTGCGTCGCCACTCCCAGGTGCGCCTGCAGGAGCAGTCACAAGCGGCGCTAACTTATTACTGACTCCTGATCGGCTGGCGGCGTCGACATCATATAGTGTGGCCTTCGCAACGCCCGGCACGTATTGTAGAAGAATCACCGTGAGTGGTTATCCGGCATATGTAAAAACTCCCATTGGAACATCGGCGCAAGCTTGTGTTACCGTATTGCCGGTTCCAACCTGTACCGGCGTTTCATCACCATCGACGGTACAGCCTGGTGATAAGACTGATGTTACAGTTGGGTTTAGCGGCCCTGGGAGCGCTTCAATCACCAGCGTTACGTATACTGCGGCTGGGTTTATTCCAGGTAGTGGGAGTGCTTCGATTAACCCCCCAGCTGGGAGCGGCAAAGCAACGATCTTTGGCATTACCGTCCCGTCAACCGCGGGAACATATCCTATATCTTGGTCTCCCGTTCCAAACCCCACTGCGATGCCGCCATGTAACGGTACCGTCAATGTCGTTGATCTACCAATCTTTAATGTCTATGGATCGGGTGTTCGTTCTGGTGGCGGTTTCCCAGCAAACGGCAGTGCCGGTAATGGGATATTGGCCAGTTGGTTTGATAACAGTGCAGGACATATGTATGGCTCAAGCACGGGTTTAAACGCTATTGCCATGGTTAATATCGTGGGCTTTGCCAGTAAACAAGCTGTATTCGGTGCTGGTAACCCAACCGGCCTGTCATTTGCTAACACGGCACTTATTAGCGGCTCATCACCAAGCGCGACACTAGGCGGTAATTTCGATACCGGTGGCTCATACAGCTTTGATGATCCAGGTCAGCCTGGAGGAGCGAGTGACCCAGGCGGGTCTATTTCGGCCACGACACTATCGAGTATGAACGGTGTATTCAACCACAGTGGTGACCTGAATATTGCCGGCGGCACCATAAAGATTAAGCACAATGTGAGTATTTTCGTAAATGGGAACGTATATATAGGACCAACGGGAATCGGCTATGACACCGGCACAGTGTGGGGGACAAGCACAGACATACCCAGCTTTGTCGTAGTCGCGACTGGCAACATCTACATTGATAATGATGCGGCACAAGTTGATGGTGTTTATATTGCGAAACCTAGTGGGGGCGGGGGAGGCCAGATCTACACTTGCGCCCAAGGCATGAACTCGTTCTTCAACAGTGGTGATATGTATAACCAATGCAACAATCAGCTGACAATTCACGGTGTATTTGTTGCCAATCGAGTCAATCTAATGCGTACCTTCGGAACTCTTAAAGATGCCACTAGCCCAGCACCATCAAACTGTACTGATGGTGGGATTCCTAATGAGCGTAAGGTCTGTTCAGCTGAAGTCTTTGATTTTAGCCCCGAACTCTATTTGTCCAAGCCAAACATTAAATCTTCGAACACGGCGACAGTGCAGTACGACTCTATAGTTAGCTTGCCGCCTGTGTTGTGATACAATTTAGGAAAGGAACATAACCGGAAATAAACATTATGGGTGGGCCCATCACAAACCAACCAGTACAACAGATACTAAGCGATAATGCTTATGCTATAATCGGGGTCAGAATATGAGCCTGTCATTTAGCGGTGTATCCGACTTCTTTGGCCTCGACATCGGCAGTACGGCAGTACGGTTAGTCCAACTGCGTGGTGCTGGGCTCCCAAAGGTGTTAGTTAAGTACGCGTATGTGCCACTTGATAGCAATATTTCACTCAGCGATTCAAAATCTGATCAGCAGAAATTAGCTCAAACTATCGCGCAATTGGTGTCACAAGCGCATGTCACAACTCGAAACGTTGCCGTTGGTATTCCTTCAAGTCGTGTGTTTACCACTGTTGCGGATGTTGACCGGCTCCCAGGTAATGAGATGGCCAAAGCGATCCGTTATCAAGCTGATTCACTGATTCCTACGCCTTTAGCCGAATCTAAAATTGATTGGGCGATTTTGGGTGACGCGCCAAGCGACAAAACCAAGCAGAAAGTTCTACTCAGTAGTGTACCGAACGCCTTTGTTGAGTCGCGTCTTGATATGCTCGAATCAATCGGGTTGAATGTGGTGGCTTTTGAGCCAGACAACTTAGCTATGGCTCGTTCGCTCATCGCGCCAGACGCAGCCGAAGCTCAATTATTACTTGATGTCGGCCGAAAATCGACTGATTTAGTCGTGACATTAAACGGTGTACCACACTTAACACGCTCGATTCCAACTGGTGTTGAAGCAGTCGTTCGATCGGCGATGCAGAATCTTAACATCGATGAGAAACAGGCCGATCAATTTGTCTTCAAGTTCGGTTTGAGTAAGGACAAGCTTGAGGGCCAAGTCTACCAAGCGATTAGCACCACAATTGATCTTTTGACCACAGAAATTGATAAGTCGATCAAGTTCTTCCAGACACGTTATACGACTGCTAAAATCGAACGCATGGTCGTTACGGGCGGGGCATCAGTTATACCTGAGTTCCCACTGTATTTGGCGAATAAATTCGGTGTAAACGTCGAAATTGGCAACGCATGGCGCAATGTGACATTTAGCCGCGACCGTCAGAACGAATTATTGGCGATTTCAAACCAATTCGGCGTGGCCGTCGGCTTGGCGGAGCGGAGCGAATAATGATTCAGTTTAATCTTTTACCGGATGTAAAACTCGATTACATCAAAGCCCAACGCACACGTCGTTTAGTGTTCAGCGCTAGTTTTATTGTCAGTGCTGCAGCTATTGCACTGTTAGTGCTTATGCTAAGCATCGATGGTCTTCAGAAGAAACATTTGCATGATTTGAGCGCTGATATAACTTCCGAAAGCCAGACATTACGGAAGAAGCCAAATATTAATACTATTTTAACCGTTCAAAATCAACTTGAGAGTCTAACAGCATTGCATGACACGAAGCCAGCCTCGGCACGCCTATTCACATATCTCAACCAGTTAACCCCCGCAAATGTGAGTGTGAGCAGTCTGAACATTGATTTTGCTCAGGATACGATAATCATCGGTGGAAACGCTGATGCGCTGAGCAGCGTCAACCAGTTTGTCGACACGCTTAAATTAACGACCTATACCGCTACGAGTAATGACGCTAACCATACTGTCACCAAAGGGAACGCTTTTAGCAGTGTGGTTTTGACTGGCTTTGGGCTTAATAACGCTTCAAAAGATAAGTCTCAAGCAGCGAATTACACCGTGACGCTCACCTACGATAAGGCAATTTTTGACATTACCAAGCAGGTTAGCTTGTCGGTTCCATCGATTACCACCCGTGCTCAACTACAATCCCCTGCGGATCTGTTTAAGGCTGGAGGGAATTAACCATGGCTAAGCTAGAGATTTCAACAAAGCGAGTCGCAATTAGCAAAGCCAATGCTCAAATGGTGGGTGTTGTGGCTGCCGCGTCGTTCGTAACAATTTTTTGTCTCGTAGCCAGCAGTGCAGTGTGGAGCCAAAACAAGTACCAAGCGCATCTTACCAAAGCAAAAAGCATAGCTAACGCGCAATTGCTGAAGAATGTTGATGCATTTGATAGCTTATCTAAATCCTACGATTCGTTTGTCGCGCAATCACCCAACGCTATTGGTGGTAATCCTGCTGGTACAGCTGACAATGACGGCACTAATGCAAAAATTGTCCTCGACGCGTTACCTAGTAGCTATGATTTCCCAGCTCTAACTGCAAGTGTTGAAAAAATTCTAACTGACCGTAGTTTTACTGTTAGTAGTATTACTGGTACTGATGATCAAGTTGCTCAAGGCAGTAATTCATCAAGCCCTACGCCACAAGCAGTACCAATCCCATTCTCATTCACCGTTACATCAACCAACTACAATGCCATCCAACAGCTCATTGCAACCTTACAATCATCAATTCGTCCAATACAGATTGATTCGCTCACCATGAGCGGTAATACCAATAACATGCAACTCACCGTCAACGCCCACACCTATTATCAGCCTGGGAAAAGCTTAACAATTACGAAGCAGGTAGTTAAATGAAACAAAAAGATTTCGCCCTTATCGCGGTTATCGTTTTCATAAGCGCAATTATTTCGCTGTTCGTAAGCAAAGCTATCTTTGCACCACCAAAAAATCGCCAACAACAGGTTGAAGTTGTACAAGCAATTACGACTGATTTCCCAAAACCCGACACGAACTACTTTAACGCGACAGCCTTTGACCCCACCAAGCCGATTAATGTTGGCCAGAATGCTAACACAGATCCATTTAACGGA
Organism: Saccharimonadales bacterium (SeqCode); assembly: GCA_038237095.1. Classification (GTDB taxonomy): domain Bacteria; phylum Patescibacteriota; class Saccharimonadia; order Saccharimonadales; family UBA4665; genus JAJXTN01. Next base: position 77,680 of record JBBRZB010000001.1, read on the forward strand.
TCTGGTAATTAATCAGGCGGGCCTTCGTATGGGCACGCCAGTATCTACAATCTGCAGCCTGACTCAGGCAAGGAGCCAATTATGAGTCTATTGGCCACAGGATCTGGTCAGCAAATCGAGGATGTGCTCGTTAAAACGGGCGCTATTACTGCTGATAAACTTCACGCCGCACATGAAGAGGCAAAGAAACATGGCGATCCACTGATTAGCTATTTATTAAAGAATAAACTTATTAACGATGAGCAACTCACAAAAGCCAATGCGACAATCACTAAAGTTCCGTACGTAAACCTGCTCTCAGCTCGAGTCGATCCGGATATCCTGGCATTATTACCGAAAGAAATTGCCGAGCGCTACATGGCAGTACCTCTTGGAGAGATGCAGCACCGCTTGGTTGTAGCTATGCTTGACGCAGGAAACGTGCAGGCAGTAGATTTCCTGAGCAACAAGATTGGACGTGCGCTCAAAGTGTATGTTGCGAGCGAAACTGGTATCAAACAAGTCTTAAAGCAATACCAAGGTAAACTCGACACCCAAATGAACGAGGCGCTCCAGATTAATATGGATGAGCCAGAGGGCGAAGCGGATATCAAGAACAAAAAGAAAGACGACAAAAAAGACGATGATATTAAGGCTCTTGTTGAAGATTCGCCAATTAGTAAGGCCTTAACGGCTATCTTAGAATACGCGGCTCATAACCGTGCGAGTGATGTTCACATCGAACCAATGGAAAAAGAGCTTAAGGTGCGTTGCCGTATTGATGGTGTACTCCGTGAAATCATGCGCCTGCCGAAGAACACCGAACCAGCGCTCATTTCACGCATTAAAATTTTGTCCAATCTAAAAATTGACGAACACCGAATGCCGCAAGATGGCCAGTTTACGGTCGCTGTTGATAACCGTAAGATTGACTTACGTATCGCCATTGCACCGATTGTGTGGGGTGAGCAAGTTGTGATTCGATTGCTGGATAAAACAGGTACCTCCATGAAACTCGAGGATATGGGCTATGCCGGTAGGGCACTACGTACGATTCGAAAAGGTTTGGAGCGACCGAACGGTATGATTCTTACGAGTGGGCCAACTGGGTCTGGCAAGTCCACCTCACTCTATGCGTTGATTCAGGAAATCATGAATGACTCGATTAATATCGTCACGCTGGAAGACCCAGTCGAGTACAAGATGGACGGCATTAATCAGATTCAAGTCAACGCCGAGGTGGGGCTGACATTTGCCTCAGGTTTGCGCAGTATTTTGCGTCAAGACCCTGACGTAGTGATGGTAGGAGAGATTCGCGATAAAGAGACCGCTCAGCTGGCCGTTCAGGCTGCTTTAACTGGTCACTTGGTGTTTAGCACGCTACACACCAATAGCGCGGCCGGTATTCTGCCACGTTTGCTAGATATGGGTATTGAGCCGTTCTTGATTGCCAGTACAGTGCATACCGTTATTGGCCAGCGATTAGTTCGGAAAATTGCAGACACAGGCAAAGAGACCTACCAATCGACTGAAGTCGAAACGGCTGCCATCCAGTCAACCTTGGCAAAACTTTTGCCAGCTGCAGACGAGCAAGTTGAGGCTGCCAGTAAAGACCTTGGGTATAAAAGCTTGCCCTTAGTAAACCAAACCGCTTATACTTTAAGTAAGGGCACTGATAGCCCAGATACGCCAGGTGGCTACAAGGGTCGAATTGGTTTGTATGAGGTTTTTGAAATCTCAGATAATATCCAATCGCTGATCATGAAGCAGGCCACCAGTAGCGAAATCGAAAAAGCTGCGCAGGCAGAAGGCATGGTTACCATGCGTCAAGACGGTTATTTAAAAGCCTTAGATGGTCGTACTACGCTTGCAGAGATTAACCGCGTAGCGGCAGAGGACAATGCATAAAATGAACAAATTGTTAAAAGTTAGTAATAACAAACGTACGAGGTATACGTCTGTTGCTATGAGCTTTGAACGTGCAAATAATAAAGGGGTGGGATATGCAGGCACAACCAAGAATTGAAGTCTTACTAGACGAAGTTATCAAGAAAAAGGCTTCTGACTTACACATTCAGGTTGGTTTGCCACCGATGTTACGTGTCGATGGTTCACTAGTGCCCGTTACTGGCGCTGATATTCTCGATGAAGAGGCTATTGAGGCGCTTATTTTTGCCATTCTGGATGAAGACCAGAAGCAGATTTTACTAAAAGACAAGGAATTCGACTTTAGTTTTGCGTATGGTGATCTTGGTCGTTTCCGTGTGAACGCGTTCCATGAACGGGGTAACATGGCAGCTGCCTTGCGTCTAATTCCAAACGAAATTTTAACGATTGAACAGCTTGGTTTACCACAGATTGTAAACAAGTTCGCAGATTTCCCCCGTGGCCTAGTCTTGGTAACCGGCCCAACTGGATCTGGTAAGTCGACGACGTTGGCGGCCTTGGTCCATAAAATTAACGTTGAAAAAGCGGTGCACATCGTAACTATCGAAGACCCGATTGAGTTTACCCACAAGTCGCAAAAATCAGTCATCGTACAGCGTGAGGTACACTATGATACGTACTCGTTTAGCGCTGCGCTTCGTAGCGCATTGCGCGAAGACCCAGATGTCGTCCTCGTCGGAGAAATGCGTGACCTCGAAACGATTGCTAGCGCTATTACCATCGCTGAAACCGGTCACTTAGTATTTGCCACGCTGCACACAAATAACGCCTCCCAGAGTATCGATCGTATGATTGACGTCTTCCCGCCACACCAACAACCGCAGATTCGCGCGCAGCTCGCTAATATCTTAATGTCTATCACATCACAGCGTCTGGTGCCTGCAATTGGTGGTGGCCGTATCGCCGCCGCTGAAATTTTGGTGGCTACACCAGCTGTTCGCAATATTATCCGCGAAGGCAAAAGCCATCAGCTAGAAGCCGTTATTCAGACTGGTGCAGAATTCGGTATGCAATCCATGGACAAGACGCTTGCTGGTTTGATTCACGAAGGTCGCATCACGTACGAAGAAGCACGTAATGTTGCCGTCGACCTAGACGAACTAGACAGGTTAATGAGAGGCTAATATGCTGAATTTTAAGTACGAAGCTCGCAATGCAACCACCGGCCAAAAGGTTAATTCACAGGTCCAAGCTGATAATGAGCAGAGTGCGACTAAGCTGATTCGTGACCAGGGTTTAACTCCCATATCAATTGTTGCTGAAAGTAGTACCGGCAGCCGTCGATTTAGGCGAGTCAAAACTAAAGACAAGGTCTTATTTAGTCGCCAGTTATCGACACTGATTAATGCCGGCTTACCGCTCGTACAATCCTTACGTAGCGTTGGTGAACAGACTACCAACAAGGCTTTCAAAGTTATTATTAATCAGATTATATCCGATGTGGAGGCTGGAACATCTTTCAGCGCGGCATTAGACAAGTACCCACAAGTTTTTAATCGCGTATTCGTGAGTTTGGTAGCGGCTGGTGAAGCTTCAGGTACGTTAGACAGGGGACTGGAGCGTCTGGCCGATCAACAAGAAAAGGACGCCGAGATCATTTCAAAAGTCCGTGGCGCTATGATTTACCCATTTATCGTCTTGTTGGTCATGATGGCGGTGATGGGCTTTATGGTGGTGAAGGTTCTGCCTCAGGTGCAGAACATTTACGCCGGCATTCAGGGAGCCACATTACCATTGGTTACGCGTATTCTACTAGCAATCTCAACCTTCATCATCCATTTTTGGTGGTTGGTATTGATCGTTTTGGGCCTAGGGATCTTCTTTGGGTCACGTTGGGCTCGAACGCTCGGTGGACGTAGTATCGTCGATAAAATTAAGATGAAAACTTGGCCAGTTGGTGGCTTGTTCATGAAGATGTACATGGCACGGTTTGCTCGTACCGGTACTACGCTCGTAGCTAGTGGGGTTCCGCTTATCCAAGTGTTAGAGATTACTTCTGACGCGGTAGATAACGTGCACATTGGCGCATCATTGCAGCGGGCTATTGAGAAAGTTAAAGGTGGTAAATCACTCTCAGACGCCATTACAAACGATCCTAATTTCCTTGAGTTAGTACCGAATATGCTCCGGATTGGTGAACAGTCTGGCGCGCTTGAAACCATGCTCAGCAAAGTGGCTGATTACTATGAGAAAGAAGTAGACAACGAAGTTAAGAACATTAATACAATTATTGAACCTGTTTTGATGGTAGTCATGGGCGTCATGGCGTTAACTATCGTTGCCGCTATTCTATTGCCGATTTACGGATTGGTTAATCAATCGGGCTTCACCAGTGCAGGCGGCTAGTAAACCACGGAACGCAGTAGATGGTTTTACCATCGTCGAGATGTTGATTGTGCTGGCGATTGGAGGGCTGATTGCATTAATTGTATTCGCCGCGATTCCAGCTTTAACGCGTAACTCGCGCAATAACCAGCGGCGTCAGGACGTGTCGACAATACTACAAGCGGTCTCACATTACGAACTTAATAAATCTGGCAATTTCCCAGTTGATAGTGATCTCGCCTCGTTGTCACTCGGAAGCTCACTGACCTATTACAGCGCTGGACCAAGCCCCGATATACAATTTTTTGCGAACCAACCCGGGACCGTTTCAAACCTGAACGACGTAAACAAAGTCAGGGTCTATCAGTACCAAATCTGCAGTACCACAACCACTGGCAACTCGAGTAGCTCGGGGGCTGGTTCACTAGATATCGTCGCGCTATTTGCGATTGAAACGGCCGGCGGCTCTTCACCACAGTGCGAACAGTTGTGACCCCTGTGTAAAACTGCTTGCTTTTTTGCGGTCACCAGCATATCATCTAACCATAAGCATCAAACATTAATCTGCAAAGGGGGCATTTGCAATGCTTAAGCAATTAAAGAAATCTAATGAGGGCTTCACCATCATCGAAGTGATGATTGTGCTTGCAATCGCCGGGCTGATCCTATTGATCGTCTTCTTGGCGGTTCCAGCCTTACAGCGTAACGCTCGAAATACGACACTTAAGAATGATGCATCAGCAATTGCTGGAGGTATTACTGAGTACGTATCTAACAACAACGGCGCACAGCCAACAGCATTTGTTCCGGCTGCTCCTGTCTCACCATCGATTACGATTGGTGCTGCAGGTTCGGCACAGGTAATAGCAAAAGTTAACGGTAGTACGACTGTTACCACAGTCGCTGCTGTACCAACCGCTGCTAATGTCGGTACTGGTACGATTAAAGTCTATTGGGGCCATGACTGCTCAGGCGTAGCTAACGCTCGTCAATCAGCGGTCTTCTACGGTATCGAAGCCGCGGGTGGACAAGTAGTAACTTGTATCGCTAGCTAGCAATACTTAGAACGCTATAAAAATTAAGAAACGGCCACAAAAGTGGCCGTTTCTTAATGGTACCGCAAGGATTTAATGTCATCAGCGCTCATGTGGTACCATTGAGCTAATGATTATCGTCGTTTTGCTAGTGTTAGGGCTGTGTTTTGGTAGTTTCGTAAACGCGTTGGTGTGGCGGGTTCACGAGCAAGATACAGAGCACGGAAAGAAGAATCCGAATAAAAAGTATCTCAAGCAGCTGTCGATAAGCCGCGGTCGTTCAATGTGTTCGCAGTGCCATCACGAACTAGAAGCAAAAGACTTACTTCCGGTCGTTAGTTGGGTGAGCTTAAAAGGGAAGTGTCGCTACTGTGGTAAGCCGATACCAGATAGCCCTTTAGTAGAACTTGCAACAGCTGGACTTTTTATAGCTTCCTATATCTGGTGGCCGTACACGCTAACGGGACTCAATACGTTGCAGTTTGGCCTGTGGCTGGCTTTATTGGTGGGATTTATGGCCCTGACGGTCTACGATCTGCGTTGGTACTTGTTACCTAACCGGTTGATGTACCCGGTGGGAGCTATTGCAGCTGTTTTCGGGCTGATTAGCGTGCATCAAGCGTTTCATCCTTTGACAGCGCTTCTGAGCCTTGTTTTAGCAGTTGTAATAGGCGGCGGCATATTCTACGTACTATTTCAGATATCAGGTGGTAAGTGGATTGGTGGGGGTGACGTTAAACTGGGCTGGCAACTCGGGTTGGTTGTTCTAGCGCCAGTGAGGAGCCTACTGTTTATTTTTGTAGCCGCATTGGCCGGTAGTTTGGTTTCTATACCTCTGTTGATGCGGGGTAAGCTTCAACGCTCGGCAATTATCCCATTTGGCCCATTCTTGATTCTTGGCGCAATCGTCGTCGTGTTGTTTGGCTCAGACATTCTGAGCTGGTATCAGCACTTGATTATTGTTGGGTGATTATCTCTGTTGTTACGAAGTGCTTATGCTATACTTGGAAGTAACATGAACGGTGGTAAAAAACGTCCCTCCGGCTACACAATTATTGAAGTTATGATTGTTCTAGCTGTGTCTGGCTTGATGTTCGCGATTGCCGCTAACTTTATCTCAGGCAAACAAGCCAGAACGTCATTTACGGTCAGTACGCACGAGATGAATTCTCGGGTACAGTCAATCATAGATCAGGTTCAGAATGGGCAATTTAGCGATGTGTCATTTGGATGTACCATTCAAGCCGGTAAATTGAGTATCGACTCGGGTGCGGGTGTTGGGCAAGGGCAGCATCCGAACTGTGTGTTCTTTGGGAAATTCCTGCATGTATCACTCGGCGGTTCATCCGATACTAAAAAGTATGAAGTTTTTACAATTGGCGGCTCGAACGGGGCAGTTAATTACACGTCGGCCACCCCGATCACTCCCTATACCGCCGGTGCTAGTCCGTTAGAGCTAACTACGTTCAGTAGCACGCCTCAAGGTGTTGACGTGACCAATGTTAAAGTTACGGTCGGCGTTGTCACACAGACGACATGGGGGATCGGATTCTTGCAAGATATAACTGCATCGGGTACCGGCACTGGTCGTGTTGTTCTAGCATATGTCCCAGCACCAACGTTTACCAATAAAGAGGCTGAGTCAACGGCAGCCACTGCAATCGAGACCAATCTTTTGATTGCAGATTCTGCCGAAATTTGTATGACTGACGGAACGAGGTACGCGGTAATTCAACTGGGCACTAATGGGGCAAACCAAACGACCGCTAATCTTAAAGTGTTAGCCACGGGGACAACATGCTAAAGCTTATTAAAAATAATGCAGGCGACACAATTGTAGAAGTGATGGTCGTTTTGGCTGTCTTAGGCTTAGCAATTGGTATTTCATACGCTACCGCCAGTCGAAGCCTGACAAACACGCGCAGCTCACAAGAAAACTCTAGCGCTACGGAGTTATTAAAGTCACAAGTTGAGGTACTCCGTTACTGGGCTGCAGATTTAAATTACGGGGCTTTACCGCCCTCGTTTTGTGTTAATCCTGCGGCTTCGTCGGTGGGGAGTGTAGTTGTTACAGGTGCGTCATGCAAGAATCTGGACACCTACTATACGGTTGATATTTCTTATCAAGATACAGGCACAAATCCCAATACCTTTACCCTCATCGCTACTTGGCAGGATCTACAGCAAAAGGGTTATAAAGACTCGGCAACGCTAGTGTATAGGGTGCATCAATAATGAAGCGACAAGACGGTTTTACTATCATTGAGCTCATGATCGCAACTTCTATCTTATCGATAATTTTGCTCATGGTCACTGTAGTTATAACTAATATTGGCAACCTGTACTACAAGGGCATTAACCAATCAGCTATTCAGAACGATGCGCGTACGATTGTTGGACAGATCTCGGAAGACATCCAATTTTCTGGTAACACGCCCGTAACCTGTATACAAGCACCATTACCAGGGGCCAACTGTCCGGCCAGTCTGGCGGGTCAAAAAGTTTATGTTACCTGTATTGGCAGCGTACGCTACACCTATGTCCAGAAGGTAAAACTTGGAACAAAGATAGGTGCCACCACCTTCAACCATGTTATATGGCGAGATACGCCTAATTCTTGCGATCCTACTACTGGCGCAAACCTTTCTGCGCTAAATCCGAGCATTGCGGCCTACAAAGGAGCTGAACTTATTTCATCTAACTCGCGTCTGACTAATCTACTCGTCGGTTCAAACCAGCCAACGAGTCTAATAATTGGTATCGCGTACGGCGACGACGATTTGCTTAACCTATCCGCTAGCCCCGTAACCTGCAATGGTGGCGCAGGTGATAAATTTTGTGCTACAGCAAATCTACAAACAGTAGTCATGCAACGAGTTTCGAACTAGGTTACAATATGCATATGCTTCAAATCAATAAAAATCCAGTAGTGGGCAAGTTAGCAGGCAACCAACAGGGTTTCGCCTCAATGGTAATCGGCCTTGTGCTAATCCTTGTTCTGGCGCTTATGACTGTTGGTTTCGCCCAGCTGGCTCGACATGAACAACAGCAGGCACTGAGCCACCAACTGTCAACTGCAGCGTACTATGCCGCCGAGTCAGGCATAAATGATGCAGTTAAATCAATCCAGAATGGCATAACTAACCCAGCTGGTCCAAGCGTTATCACCGAAGCTACTACGGGCGTAGATAGTAATACCTGCCTAACAGGAGGTGGACTGGGTCTCAATTCTGCGCTTGGATCTAGCGCTGGCGTAGATTTCACCTATAGCTGCGTCATGGTTTCATTTAAGAACGATAATTTGCTCTACAACCCAGCTGCTACGGACAGTGGCCACTCAACATTGACGCATACCAACGGGCAGATTAAAAAGCTAACAATTACTTGGAGCAGCAAAGACGGCAAAACTACACCGCGTGGTGATGGTAAGTTTGCTGCCAAATCAGTCTGGACCTCACCAGCAGTGATTCAATTCAGTATTACACCGATTTCAGCTTATAATCGCCAAAGCCTCATCAATAACACCTACACAGCTTTCCTTTATCCTGGTAACGGTCCAGGTACATCAGCTTCGGGTAGTTATGGTTCAAATGGGCAATTAGTACAGGCATCAACTTGTAACACAACATGCACATCGACAATTGATATGACAGGCTCACCAATTCCAGCAGCTGATGCCAATGGTAGCCCGTACCTTGTTCACATAATTGATTTGTACGACGACTCCAAGGCTATCACTATATCCGGTACAGACAATGCGGGTAAAGCCTTAACGTTTACTGGTCAGCCATCAGTAGATGTTACTGGTAAGGCCAAAAACGTGCTCAAGCGATTAAGGGTTCGTGTTTCACTCGACAGTAACAGCGCATTTAATTACGCGCTTGTAGCTCAAGATATTTGTAAACGAATCGTAACACAGCCCAACATCACGACGTTTGACATTATACCTGGTGCTCCGTCAGGTGCATGTGACCCTGTACCGATCAACAATACTCCATCTCCTATTAGCCCCAATGGACTAGCTCAAATTGCACCTTGTATGGTTAATTGTTCAGGGAGTGCCCCTCCTCCTGGTGGTGCCTACCATTGGCAACACACGTTCACGAATGCTTCGCCAGCTGGGCAGGATGCCATAACGACTGGCTGTACTTGGACATTTACGGGGAAGCCTAATATAACCACGGCGTGTCTCAGTGGCCAACCTACGCCACCCATCGACTTTAGCAGCCTGGAACCACCTGGGTTCCCGCCGTATCCTGATGGCTGTCACTCAATATCAATAACTGCCACTTTGACTGAACACCTGAGTAACGGCACAAACCCCGTTAACACGAAAAAAACGAACGTACCTAGTTGCTACTAGAGTCGCTTGCTTTTCTAGTCTGAGGCTGTCTGCTTGTGGTGAAACTTCTCGTGTACGGCCCGTAAATGTGGGTCAGTAACGTGCGTATAAATTTGTGTGGTAGCGATGTTACTGTGTCCGAGCATAGCTTGAACGCTACGAATATCAGCGCCATTCATCAGTAAATCGGTCGCAAATGAGTGGCGCAGCGTATGTGGGCTGACATGTTTGGTGATACCGGCGAGCAGGGCGTAGCGGGCCACGATGCGTTGCACGCTCCTCGGTGTTAATCGATGGAAGTTACCGCTTAGATCAACTTTCTTAGTCCCGCTATAACGGACAAAAAGTGGTTTCGCCGTGTCCTGACGTTTGCTCAAATAGTGTTCAATCCATGTGGCGGCATCTTGGCTAATAAAAATTGGGCGATCTTTTTGGCCTTTGCCGCGCACCATAAACTCACGGCGCTTTAAATTAATGTGATCACGGTCTAGCCCCGTTAGTTCACTGACACGTAAGCCGGAGCTGAACAATAATTCTAATATTGCACGGTCACGCACACCCGCAACTGTTTCGAGATCGGGCTGCTCAAAAATGCGGGCTAACTCCTCGGGCGTCAAGAAGGTTACTTGTTTGCGCTGGGTGCGCGCCAGTTCGACTTTATCAGCCGAAATCGCTGGGATATCACGTTTAGCACAATATTTGAGGAAGCTGCGGAGCGCGATTAGATGATAATTCTGTGTCGTTTTACCGAGTTCATCAGAGGTGTTCGTGCCGAGACGGTTCAACCAGAGGCGCCATTTACGTATTAATTCGGCGTCGATGTCTTTGACTTGTATTTCACCCGCGAAGTCGACTAATCGGGTGAGGTAATGGTCATAATTCTCAATAGTTTTCTGCGAACGGTTCTGTTCGATTTCGAGATACTCTAAAAAATCAGTTTTTACTTTTGCAAATAGCATATGCTTAATTGTAACATTGTACGACGCCGAGAATAGAGCAGTGTGACGTAGCGCATGGTGACCTCGTGGCCGTATCTGTTACAATTGAGGTACGTAAACAAGGAAAACCGATACATGGAACGAACTCTTATCATTCTCAAGCCTGACGCTTTGCAACGCGGCATCGTCGGCGAAATAGTAACCCGATTTGAGCGTGTCGGCCTGAAAATGGTAGCGGCTAAGATTGCCCAACCTGATGAGGCGCATTACTTCCATCACTACGAGACAATTGGCAAGATGGTATCGAGGCGAGGGCAAGAGGCTTTTGATGTAACGCTAGCATTCATGCAAAGCGGCCCCGTGTTAGCAATCGTACTTGAAGGCATTGAAGCCGTTTCGTTAGTTCGAAAAATGGTTGGCACAACTGAACCTAAAAGTGCGGATCCAGGCACAGTTCGTGGTGACTACGCGCATGTTAGCTTTGAATATGCCAACAGCCAAGGCTTAACGATTCCAAATCTGATTCACGCTTCGGGCGATGTCCATGAAGCAGCTCTTGAGATTACCCACTGGTTTAGCGACGCCGAAATCTATGGCGATTACCAAACCGTACACGAAACCTTCACCCAACCTCGTACCAAAAAGAAATAATCTTTTAGGTAGGGGTGACCGAGCAGGTTATTACGTATACAATAGCCTGCTATGGGGTCCCTGTAGTTCAATGGATAAAATAACTCCGTCCTAAGGAGAAGCTGGAGGTTCGAATCCTCCCGGGGGCACCAAAATCTTGACCAACTTAGAGACTAGTTGTACGTTCAAATCACAGCAGGGATACTAAGAAAGTATTCGCATTCAGCACTGTAAGTACCGCTGCTTTGAATAGCATAAGCGTTGATTATGCGATAAAATAGCGCTATGGCAACCGCCAAATCAACACCGCACAAATATTTTGAAGATCAGTTCGACGACGAAGAAGTTTTATTCGTCTTTCACAAGCACCCCGTGGTTATGCGTAAGGGACTTATATTCGGCATGGCGGCGTGGCTTATCGGGCCAATATATACCGCAACGTTGACCTATACCGACAAGAATAATCCACCTACCATGGCATTCTTTGGCGTGAGTCTGCTGGTAAGCATGGCACTCGGACTATTGATCCTTGCCCCCAGCTGGATTAGCTGGCACTTTAGTATCTTTATAGTGACCGACCAACGGTTTATCCAGATTACTCAGAAGGGGTTATTCAACCGTGCCGTCGCTGATTTAGGGCTCACACAAATCCAATCCGTCAATTATGAAGTGGCCGGATTGCAGGAAACTCTGCTCGGATTTGGTACAATAAAGATGCAAACATATGTCGGAGACTTGGTAATCCATGATGTTCATCATCCTGCCAAGATCCAAAAGAAGATTCTAAGCATATTGCGCAGAGAAGGTGTAACGGCCGTGGGAGCCGCCTACCTACCTCAATCAGATCAATCGAATAATGAAGAAACCGAAGCTGAATAAACCAAGCCTCCCGAAGGCTATGCCATTTAAGCGCCGCAAAGCCCCCGAACAGCGGGTGACAGAGGCGCTTCAAAACGTGCCTCGAATTACCAACGAAACCGTAGCGGAGCACCGTGAAGAGGTCTTGAGCAGCGCGCGCAAGTTTATATATCCTTTGCAGCACTCCAAGCACCGTGTGGTGCGCATTTCTATCACGATTATCGTGATCGCGTTAATCTCGTTCTTTTTGTACTGTGGCGTGGCAATTTATAAGTTCCAGTCGACATCCGGTTTCGTGTATGGCGTTTCTCGTGTCATACCATTCCCAGTGGCCAAAGTTGGACCATCATGGGTAAGCTATGAATCATATTTGTTTGAGCTGCGTCGCAACATGCACTATTATCACACGCAACAAGGTGTTAACTTCTCGGATAAAGTTGGTAAGACCCAACTGGTTCGCTTAAAACAACAAGCCATGACTCAAGTTGTGGGTGATGCTGTTGTCAAGCAATTGGCCGCTAAGAACCATGTCACCGTATCCACGCAAGCTGTGAACAATCAAGTAGTACTAGTCAGGGAAGAGAATCGGCTTGGTAGTAGCAACCGCGTATTCCAAGACGTACTGAATAAATTCTGGGGCTGGAGCGAAGCCGATTTCAAGCGCGAACTCAAACAACAATTATTGCAACAAGCCGTTGTGGCTAAGCTCGATACCGCAACCAACCAACGGGCACAAATTGCGCACGTTCAGTTGCAAAATGGTGGCGATTTTGCGGTTGTAGCGGCAGCTTCATCGGATGACGCGGCTACAAAAGCTAACGGTGGAGCGTATGGCGTGGCAATCACCCCAAGTTACGCCAACTTGTCGCCAATCGTAACTAGTGAACTTTTCCGACTGCAGCCTGGCCAGTTATCGGGAGTTATTAACACCGGCTACACGCTTGAAATTCTTAAAGTAACGGACGGTACCGCTGCGAGCGTACACGCGTCACACATCCAGTTTACCTATAAACCAATCACGGTTTACACTGCACCAGTCCTCTCCAAAAATCAGCCGCACCAGTTTATTAAAGTCTAGCTATTTACCCATGTCATAAATGGCTTGGGTAAAGGTGTTGTAAGCAGTCTGCTCAGGAATATTAATTGCTCCAGGGATATTTATTCCGCCCGTGAAGTCATAGCCGACTTGACTTGAACCACTCGTATTCGTGTCAAACACAACGTACATTTTAAGTCTCGGAAAGGTGTTAGCTTTAATCGCAGCAGTGCCGTCAACCCAATAATCAATTGCGGTCTGTTGTACACCATTACCACACTTATCTCCGCAACCATACTCTGATAATCCCCACGGCTTTGAAGTATAGTCGTGAGCTGTATCGGAATGAGTCGACAAGAAATTATAGAAACCAGATATGCCATTAGTAAACTTCTGAGTAGTGCTGCTACCACTGCCATAAGTATCGAAGGTTACCCAATCTACATTATTGTTCCCAGGCCACATCAGTGGCACCAAACAGTCCCAACCGCTGTAGCCCATGTAGTTCATGACCCAGATTGCGTTTGTGACACCCTTTGCATCAAAGCGTGCGCGAACAGTGTGCCACATATTCACATAGTCTGTTGGGCTACCATCCGAAGATCCCGGACTGTTACCAGTGCAGTTACCACTCGATACATCGTTTTCTGGTTCATGGTGAATAGCAAGAAAGATCTTATGTGAGCGATTGGCATTGAAGGTGTCCGCCAACGCATCGATTTGGTTATTGATTGTAGCGTTTGTGCCATTGGCGTCTACCCATGGTTCGGCCGGCTTATAATTAATTAATAAATACGTGTTAGGTCGGCCAATATAGCCTTGTTCAACTGCTGACAAACTTGTATCGGGACCTCTATGATAAATGTGAATTATATCCATCTGGTTGGTTATGGTTGTAGCTGCAGCTGGATTGGATAATACATTTGGATTGTTCATGCGTTTTTCAGCAAAATCGAATTGGCTGACGGCGTCTTTGGGTACCATCGTGTAACCAGCTGTAGCTTCGCCAACCCAAGGACGACAACTGTTAACCAGTAGCGCGCTCACCGTACAAGTTTTCCCACCGGCAGACCCAAACTTTACGGCTTTGCCATTTGAAGCGGTATTGTCAACGAATGCTTGAGCTGGCGAGGCAACAGCACCTAATTCTGGTTCGTTGGCCACGGTTGGTGTGGCGGCATGGGATAAGATAATAGCGTACACACCCACCAAGGCAAAGAGTGCTATAAATAGAGCTCCAGTAATATATTTCGGCTGCTTATATTTTCGTTTTTTCATACTGATTACGTATTATCAACGTAGTTACCTTACTAATCAACATATTATTGGCCATTCCCAAGTAGCTTCGGATCGTTCGCAAAGAGATTGTAATGGTCTTGTTCCGTCTGATCCAGCACATGGGTCGTGGTTACGTATAACGTTTGCGTATCATGCGTGCCTTGGGCGTCAAAGCCAGTGTATAGCTTAATCCTAGGATATGTATTGGCATCAAGAGCTGCTTTGGCATCATCATAAAACTGGTAGGTATGTGCTTGGTCGGCGGTAAGAGTTTTGCCGTGACCAATACCAAACTCACCGAGGCCCCAGATCTTAGACGTATAATCATGTGACGCATCGGTATTAGCGCTCAACCAATTGTAATAATGGCTGACAGTTGAGTTCCACGTGACGCTATTTGCACCGGAATACGGGTCCCACATGATCCAATCAACGTAGCTATTTCCTGGCCAGAGGTCTTTGGCCATACAATCAAAGCTACTAAATCCTTCCACGTCAAATACCCAGACGACATTCGTTACACCATCGGCTGCGAAGCGATCATGTACGTGATGCCACATGCCAATGTAGTCTTGCACAGTTCCCGTGCCGCCAACGTAGACGGAGCTTGCGCAGTTAGGCGCACCACCAGTTACGTCGTTTTCTGGCTCATGCCAAATGGTTAGCAATATTTTGTGAGGAGCGACAGCTTTAATGCTGTTTGCCATGCTGTCTATGGCGGCGTTAACTGTCGCGTCTGTAGTATCGGCCGCCGCTGCCCAACTTCCACTTGGCTTCCAGTTTTCAAACACAATAGTATTAGCGCGATTTATCATATATACATCGTCACTACTTAACGAGTTGCTACCGACTGGGTGATAGTTGTGCGGGACATCTAGTTTGCGGCCCAATCGTGACTCATCATCCAAAATGCTTGCCTTAAAGCCGCTTATCCCAGGGTAGGCGTTAACGTATGACCCTAACCACGCTCGGCAAGAATTTTCTAACTTATCAGAAATAGTACACGTCGTACCAGTGCTAGCTGCACCAAACTTTATAGCGCCGTTTGCTGAAGCTGATGTATCGGTAACTTTTGTGGCAGGTAAGGCAAGCGTACCATTTTCCAACTCAACGGCTGCGGTCGGCGTGGCCGCGTGAGAAACGATGAGCCAAAATACTCCAACAACCACGAACGTTACAACAAACAGAACCAAGACTTTTGATTGCTGCAGTTTTACTAGTATTTTTTGGCGCTTAAGGGTTTGCATCATCTCGATTGCTCCACTCGTACACAATCCTTTATATAAGATTAGCATAAGTGTAATAATCGGGCGAGTTGGCGTAAAAATTCTGGCGTACAGCGGCCATAACTTTTGCCAGGTTAAGTCTGGCTCAATAATGCCGCGTTCAAGAGGCCTTACTTATGAAAAAGAGCCACCAATTAGGTGACTCATTCTCATTGGCGGGCTCGACCGGACTTGAACCGGCGATCTCCTCCGTGACAGGGAGGCGTGATAACCACTTCACTACGAGCCCGTATTTGGTGGCTGTATCAAAATACAGGGGTAATCATACCAATTTTATATCTTTAAAGCAACTGGTGCGGGTGGCGGGAGTCGAACCCGCGTCTCAGCCTTGGGAAGGCTACATAATAGCCGTTATACGACACCCGCGAAACGACGACTGTTTGGAGCCACCTCCGGGATTCGAACCCGGGACCCCCGCTTTACGAAAGCGGTGCTCTAGCCAACTGAGCTAAGGTGGCATGCTCATCAAAATACCGAAGTATTATATCAAACTAAGTTCAATCTAGAGATTAGCCCCACTTCTCAGGCTGTTGATGGTACAATTAATCAGTTATATGGCTACCTCGCGCAAATATTTTCACGATCATCTAGTGCTCCTATTGTTGAGTATCAACGTCTTTTTGGCGGTGGTTGGTTCGCTGTACTTCCTGATTCGCCTCAGTACCAGTCATGGTACCAGTTATATTGTTCAATATCGCTCAGCGTTCGTTGTTAACAAGTTCACGCCCGGCACATTACTCGATTTATTGGCTTTTGTAGCGTTCGCCGCTTTGGTCTTATTGGTACACAGTGTTTTGAGCTATCGAGCCTATCACATCCATCGCCAGCTCACGATTACGATTTTATCTCTAGGCATCCTACTTTTAGTACTCACAAGTATTGTCAGCAACGCCTTATTAGTACTGCGCTAATATGACAGATATAGAGATCCCCTACGAAAAGGACCGCAAAGGCTTTTATCGTTTTTTTGAGATTTTACCTGGCTCCTTAAGCTGGTTAATGCTGTTTATGCCCCTCATCTTGAGCTTTATCAACACGTGGTTAGCGGTCGCATTTATTCTTGGCTATCTTTTAATTTACTTCACGCGGAGCGTAGCAGTCGATATTAGAGCGTTGGCGGGCTATAAGACAATGAAGCATCACATGCGGCTCAACTGGCCGCTACTGGTTGCCGACATTGACGCGGGCAAGGTCACGGCTGAAGTGGGTGAGCGTCCCGAATGGCACCATGCAAACTTGCGCCGTCTGCACCACCGTACGGTGATTACCCAACCAAAAGACCTAGTTCATGCCGTAATTATTGCCACTGTGAACGAGTCAAGGGAAGTGCTCGAGCCAACAATCCAATCTGTTATTAACGCTGATTACGATTCTAAGCGAATGATCCTGGTCATCGCCTACGAAGGCCGAGCCGGTGAGAAATCAGAGCAGCGCGTACATGAGTTGCTTAAGCTCTATGGACATCATTTTAAACACTCCATGGCCGTTAAGCACCCGGCAAATATTCCTGGTGAAGTGATAGGTAAGGGCGGCAATGTGACCTGTGCTGGCCGTGAGTTACAGAAATATATCGAGTCGGAGCAACTTGATCCGAAACATGTACTTGTAACTACGCTTGATGCAGATAATCGACCTGACCACCGTTATTTCGCAGCGTTGAGTTACTTATTCTGCGTAGTCCCCAATCCGATTAAAGCCTCGTTCCAGCCGCTCCCAATGTTTACGAACAATATATGGGACGCGCCCGCTCCAATGCGCGTGATTGCCACTGGTAATAACTTCTTCTACATCGTGTTGACGCAGCGCCCCCACCTAGAGCGTAACTTCTCAGCCCACGCCCAAAGCCTAGAAGCTCTCATCCACATGGATTTCTGGAGCGTACGCACTATTGTGGAAGATGGTCACCACTTCTGGCGCAGCTACTTCGCCTACGACGGTGATTATCGCGTATATCCGTTGAGCATCCCGATCTATCAGGATGCGGTACTAGCTAAGGGCTATGTCAAAACGCTCAAAGCCCAGTTTATACAGTTACGACGCTGGACCTACGGTGCTTCTGATATCGCTTATATTGCCAACCAAGGGTTCAAACGGCCAACCAAAGCACCGAAGTTAGACGTGTTAGCCAAACTGTTACGTACACTCGAAGGACATGTTAGCTGGGCAGTTGGCGCGCCACTCATTACCTTTGCTGCCTTTTTGCCGGCACTTATTCACCCACAAAGTTATGCAGCCAATGAATTGCCCCTAATTGTGAGTCGAATCCAGCGGATTGGCTTGGTTGGACTGCTAGCGTCGCTGTATGTGAGTATGCGTACCTTGCCGCCACGCCCAGCCCGTTACAAACGCCATCGCTCAGTTTTCATGTGGTTGCAGTGGATTTATCTCCCAGTGACAACAATCGCCTATGGTTCAACCGCGGCATTCTATTCTCAAACTAGATTGATGCTTGGAAAATACATCAGCAAGTTCGATGTGACCGAAAAAGCGACAGTCAACGAACAGGGTCAGACAATTACTTCTGAAGCGGACCCCGACAACTAGACAGAGTTCAGGAACTCGTATGGAATGCCTGATAATGGACGCTGGCAGGTTTATCAAACCGATTTAAGGCTACTGTAACAGTGGTAGTGATAGCACCGCTCGCCACTGAACCTTGGGTGATTGAACTAGATAACTTGCGAATGACCGTGTCGGCTAAGTCGCCAGCCGCTACCAAAGCGTCAGAGCGGTGCTCTAGGCTCTTATACAGGCTGAGAAGTAGTTTATCGCGCATAAACGGCTGCGGACGCCCAGAAGCGCCTCTAACGGTCCAAGTCGCCGCGTAGTCCACGGCCTCATTGGTTGTAAAGAGAGCGTGACAGCTCAAACACTCTCGACGGCGCCAGACTTGATTGCTTCGGCGTTGCAAGCGGGAGTTCGTAACATGCGTTTTTTGACCACAATAGACACAAACCATGACAACATATTGTCATAACGCTAATAAAAATGCTAGTGTAAAACTTTGTAAAATACGGGGAAAACCCCATAAAAAATAGGCCATTTCGGCCTAAAAAGTGTAGGTAAGTTGCTTTGAAGTACAGCTACATGGGTAGCTAGAGGGACTACAGTGGGCCTACCGAACTCCTACTTTGCAGTAGAACTGGTTGGTCGTAGTCGGCGAATGCGATTATTTACAGGTTTTACGGAGATCAATTCTTCGTAAAACAACTGAAAAGCGTCTAAAGCGCTTGCCTTATTAATACCAAAACACCTCGTTAACCGAACCATGTTAGCAAATATATGGATGCTGGTCAAGGTCAGGGGGTGCAACGAGACGGCTATTAACAGAGGTCAAAAGCAATATTTCACGACATGCTACTTCAGCTGCTAAAATGCCAAGCTACATAGTGTAATCAAACAAAAACCCCTCGCTAAGAGGGGTTTTAGCATGGTGGGCGATAAAGGATTCGAACCTTTCACCTCCACAACGTCAATGTGGCGCTCTAGCCAAATGAGCTAATCGCCCATGCTACTGAAGAGATTATACCGGTAGTGCACTAATATTTGAAGTATTGATCCAAAAATCTTTTCTAACGTCAGGAAGGGTATAATCCCAAAACAGTTATCCCCAATGTGGATTGTATGATTTACAGCATATAAAGGCTAGCCTTATAGTACTAACCCTGCTATATTAGGTTGAGGTGAAGTTTTGTCGAGAATGTTTTATCCCGCTGGGAAGCGGATGAAACCATATTAGAGTCGAATGTCATTGCGAGATCATTCGACTCTTTTTTTGATCTTGAGGTGTGCGGGTATGTCCGCTCGTCACATTTACGGTGTAAATCTCCGTGCTTGGTTCATTCGTTCCACTGGTACGAATGCATTCATTACTCGGTTTTCGTACGTAACTGCAGTTAAGCAGGCAAATCCTTATCTGTTATAGCTAATGATAGTACGTAAGTGTATTTTGCGACGCAGTGTTTTGGGAGCTAGCAGACCTGCTGTATACTACTAAGTAAGCAGTGAAGTGGCCCAACCAACCGCTGAGCTTCGTCGGCGTGGCAACGACAGACGTAAAAGGAAGTTGCAAGAGTCAATGTCGAGGTGGAACCTCCTGGATAGCAGGACCGAGACACGCAAGCTAGATTACATGCTTGGGTGTCTTTTTATATTTAAGGAGCAAAGATGGCAGACCAAAACGACCAATTACACGCAATGCGACACAGTTTGGCGCATATCACAGCGACTGCTATCCAACACTTGTGGCCCGAGACCAAGTTTGGCGTAGGGCCAGTGGTCGAGAATGGCTTTTATTATGATGTCGATTTAGGCGAAACCAAGCTCTCAGAAGATGACTTTACCAAGATTGAAACTGAGATGCAGAAGATTATCGCAAGTGATCTGCCATTTGAGCGCTTCGAAAAGCCGATTGATGAGGCTATCGCGTGGGCGCAGGAAGCTAAGCAGCCGTACAAAGAAGAGCTTTTAAACGACTTAAAGCGCGCCGGCACCACTGTTGCTAACGATTTGAACGCTGATGAACTGGGTACCATTGCCGACGGTGACGCCCAGGTCGAGAACGTATCCTTCTATAAAGACGGTGACTTTACGGATTTGTGCCGTGGCCCGCATGTGGTATCCACGGGCAAAGTTGGCGCATTCAAATTACAGCGTGTATCAGGCGCATACTGGCGGGGCAAGATTGAGAACGCCCAGATGCAGCGCATTTACGGCTTAGCTTTCGCGTCACCCAAGGAGTTACGAGTGCATTTGGACATGCTCGAAGAGGCCAAAAAGCGTGATCACCGTAAACTTGGCCAAGAGCTGGATTTGTTTGTTTTCTCAGATATGGTGGGCTCGGGATTGCCGATGTTTACTCCTCGCGGCACGGTGTTGCGCGATGAATTGGCAGCTTTCTCGAATGAACTGCGCCAGCGTTATGACTTCCAAAAGGTCTGGACCCCACATATTACCAAGAAGGATTTGTACGAGGCTAGCGGGCACTGGGCTAAATTTGGTGACGAGCTATTCCTAGTTAAGAGTCAGGAAACCAGCGATGAACTAGTCATGAAACCAATGAACTGTCCGCACCACACTCGTATCTATGAATCACAACCTCGTAGCTACCGCGATTTACCGGTGCGCTATCTGGAAACGACTACTGATTATAGGGATGAGAAGACCGGTGAGCTGGGCGGCTTAAACCGTGTACGCGCGTTGACTCAAGATGATAGCCACGTATTCTGCCGCCACGACCAGATTGAGACCGAGATAAACAATCTGTTAGAGTGCGCCAACGAGCTATATGGCACCGTAGACATGAAGTTACGGGTACGTTTGAGCTATCGTGACGATACTGATGCCTACCTTGGTTCGCCTGAATTATGGCAAAGTGCTCAAGAACAGCTGAAGAATGCCGTGATTGCCAACAACCTCGACTACTTTGAGCAAACTGGTGAAGCTGCCTTCTATGGCCCGAAGATCGACTTCATGGCAACTGACGCTATTGGCCGCGAGCATCAGGTCGCTACGGTTCAACTAGACTTCGTGCAGCCGGAGCGATTTGGTTTGGAATACGTTGGCGAAGACGGCGGCAAGCAGCAGCCAGTCATGATCCACTGCGCGCTACTTGGTTCTATCGAACGCTTCCTGAGCGTGTATATTGAGCACACTGCCGGCAAGTTCCCGGTGTGGGTCGCGCCGGAGCAGATTCGTCTCATTAGTGTTAACCAAGAGGACGTAACCGTTAATTTCGCCAACGAGGTACGGGCTAAAGCTAAGAAGCTTGGTTTACGCCTAGAAGTTGATAATTCTAACGAATCTGTAGGTAAAAAAATCCGTGCGGCAGAGCTATCTAAGGTCCCCTACACTGTTGTTATTGGTGAGAAGGAAATCACGAGCGGGGAAGTGATACCTCGTATTCGTAAGGATATAGCGGTGCAATCCGAAGATAGGGCAGTGCGCATAGAAGAGTTCCTAAAGACAATTGCGAACGAAGCAAAATCGCGTGTGCAAAAGACATCACTACACGGTTAAGCTCGCATAGCGATAATCTCTGTTTAGCACGTTATCAACGCGTCTACGCTTCCTATGTTTGCCGAGATGAGTTCAATATGACAAGCAGAAGGTCTATACTAATTAGCCTATGAACAAACCAGTTATCGCAGTAGACTTTGATGATGTCTTGACACCACACCATGTGGGATTACTCGCTTGGTACAACAAGAGCTATGGTACAAAGCTGACCATCGCCAACTATCATGGATTAGAGCCTGGACCTTGGGGAGTACGGACTGACAGCGAAGCCATACTTCGAGTTCAAAAATACTTTGATTCAACCGAGTTCAAATCAGAACAGCCCTATGACGCTGCTGGAGAAGTGTTGCGTCAACTGGCTGATCGATACTCGCTTATCGTAGTAACTGGCCGTGACCATATGATTGAAGAGGCAACCAAAGAATGGCTTACGGAGCATCACCCAGGCTTATTTGTTTCAATTCACTTTACCGCACAGTATAACCTTGAAGGAAAAAGTCGCTCAAAGGCTGACTTGGTGCATTCAGAACGGATTGAATATTTGATTGAAGACAGCCTAACGAACCTTAAAGAGGTAGTTGCTGTCGGCGCCAAGGGAGTGTTATTTGGTGACTATCCGTGGAATCAGACTGATTCTCTGCCTAGTGGAATAGTGCGTTGCAAAGATTGGCAGGCGGTGCAGGAGTATTTTGATGGAATCGCCTGAGGCTGGATTCCGAGAACGGGTTGAGGCTGTAGTGGCACAAATTCCGAAAGGCAGGGTCATGACCTATGGCCAGTTAGCGGCGCTCTGCGGAAACGCTCGCGCGGCTCGGATTGTTGGGGGAATCGCTCACTTTGGGGATCCCGATTTACCTTGGCAACGAGTAGTAAATAAACAAGGAGGTCTTGCGCGTGGTTACCCCGGTGGAAGGCACGGTCATGCGGACGCATTGCGAGCTGAAGGTGTAACAGTTTCAGATGATTTAACGGTGGTCGTTGGGGAGCTTTTGTGGTCACCAATACAACAGTAGAACCATTGTTAGTTTTGGTAGGTGAAACAGCAAGTGGAAAGTCAGCTTTGGCACTCGAGTTAGCCGACCGCTTAAACGGCGAGATTATCTGTGCCGATAGCTGGACGGTGCGCCGGGAGGTGAACATTGGTACTGCCAAACCTCCACTAGAGGACCTTGTTCGCGTGCCGCATCATCTTATCGATATCGTTGGTCCAGATGAAGATTTCACGGCTGCCGTGTTTAAAGGGAGAGCCCTAGAGGCGGTGCACGAGATTACTAAACGGGGGAAGCTCCCGATTTTGGTTGGTGGCACTGGTCTTTACGTTGATGGCATCTTATATGACTACGGCTTTCTACCAGAAGGTGATCGTGCTGCTCGTGAAGCATTAAACGTACTAACCAACGATCAGCTCATCGGCATGATTGCTGATAAAGGCTTGGAACTCGGTGACATTGATACGGGTAATAAGCGGCGTTTAATTAGACTAATTGAGACCAATGGGGCTGTGGCAACACGCCAAGAAGTGCGTCCGAACACACTCGTTATTGGCATAAAAATCGACCGAACAGTATTGTATGCGCGTATTGAAAAGCGAGTCGATGCGATGCTCGTAAACGGCCTTGAAGCCGAAGTAAAGGGCCTTGAAGAGCGCTATGGCTGGGACTGCGAAGGATTAAAAGGCGTGGGCTATTCGCAGTGGCGAGACTACTTTACTGGTAGCCAAACGCTGTATGAAACGAGGGCTAAAATTATCAAAGCAACGCAAGATTTAGCCAAACGACAGCGTACCTGGTTTAAGCGTAACAAAAGTATTCGCTGGTTTTCAGCCCCTGTTAATACGACTGATGTTGTAGACCTAGTCACAACGTCTTTGTACAAATAACCTTGGGTAATGAACTGCTTATTGGTACAATAGATTTATGGTCGAACAACTCTTTGGGTCAAAAACACGTGTTAAGCTCTTGCAGCTTTTTTATAGTAATCCGAATCGATCGTTTTATGTCAGAGAGATTACCCGCAAAATTGATGAGCAAATTAACTCGGTTCGCCGCGAGCTCAGCAACTTATTAAGTATTGGAATAATTGTATCCGACAATACCAACAACCGACTCTATTATGAAGTCAATCAAAAGTACGAGTACTACTCGCCGCTGCAGGAAATTTTTGGCGGCGGCGTCAAAAAGACGATTAGCCGTAAAGCTGCTGCCGCGCAGCCGGACGACCCACAGGCCGTTGCTCAAGCCGACCTAAAGTCAGTTGGTCATATAGACCTTGCTGTCTATACCGGACAATTCACGCGCGATGAAACATCAGGCGTTGATTTCTTCATCGTGGGTGAAGTTAACCCAAATGCTTTGCAGAAGTACGTTGATGAGCTGGAGATTAAAGAAGGCAAGAGCATACGTTATACAGTCATGAGCTTACCTGATTTTCAGTACCGTCAACAGATACGCGATCGCTTCGCGGTGGCCATTGCTGGCTCGAAGAAGCAAGTGTTAGTTGATCTTCATAACTTATTAGACGAATCGTAAAAGGGGAACAGACACATGGATTTACAGTTTTATGGTGCTAATTGCCTGAGTATTGGTTATAAAGGGCGCCGTTTAGTTATTGATGACAACCTGGCCGATTTAGGAGCTAAAACAGTCGTGAAAGCCGATGACACGGTGTTATACACGACACCCCCTAAAAAAGCACCAAAGGCGAATCTGTTTTTGGACGGTCCTGGTGAATACGAAGTCTCGGATATCTCTGTTACGGGGCTGCCAGCACGTGCTCATCTCGATGCGGATGGTAAGCGTTCTACGATGTATAAGTTCGTAGCCGGCGATATCAGCGTGCTAGTAACCGGTCACATTTATCCTGAACTGAGTGAGAACCAGCTCGAAGATATCGGCATCATTGATGTATTGGTCGTTCCCGTCGGCGGCAATGGTTATACTGTCGATCCAGTAGGAGCCCTAAAGCTTATCAAGGATATTGAGCCTAAGCTCGTTATTCCTACGCACTATGCTGATAAGACTCTGAACTTCCCAGTACCACAACAAGAACGCTCAAACGCACTCAAAGAGCTTTCTATGGAGGCTAAGGAGACGGTAACTAAGCTTCGACTCAAGGCAGCCGACCTCTCAGACGTCACGCAGCTGCTTGTTCTCGAAAAGTCCTAGACAACCCAATTTAAAAAGCCCGAGATTATCTCGGGCTTTTATATTTGACGTTGGATTGTTTATTTAGCAGTTTCGAGAAGACCCTTTTTCTTGAGGGTGCGAATAGCCTGAGTGCTGATCTTCATGGTGATTTTTTGGCCATCAACCATCAAGGTCTTGGTCTGAAGGTTTGGCTTCCAGACTTTCTTGGTGTGGCGCTGTGAGAAGCTGACATTGCTGCCGTATTGCTTGCCTTTGCCGGTGAGTTCACATTTCTGCATCGCGGATCCTAAACGTTTATAGTAGATTCAAGGTGTTATTGTAGCGATTTTGACGCCCAAAGTCAACTGTTTAAGATGCTATACTTAATCCTACATGGGCAGCACGTTCAATTTAACCTATCTTGTAGTCGTCTTAATATCGATTATCGTGTCTTTGGTAATTCACGAATACATGCACGCTTTTACCGGCCATCTATTAGGTGATGACACGGCTCATGAACAGGGGAGACTCAGTCTCAATCCGTTGAAGCACATCGATCCGTTCATGACTGTGTTGCTGCCTATCATAACTTTATTTGTGTTTCATGTGCCAATTCTGGCGGCCAAGCCAGTTCCGTTTAACCCCGCTAGAGTTAAGTATGGTGAATTTGGCGCGGCTATGATCGCTGCTGCCGGACCGTTCTCTAACCTTGTATTGGCTTTTGTGGGTGCCTTTTTTGCTGATAGGGTATTCGCGAGTGGCTCGTTCTTGAGTCAGTCACTAGCCGTCTTCGCTACCTTAAACGTCGCGTTATTTGTTTTCAACCTAATTCCAATACCTCCACTCGATGGTTCGCGAGTGCTCTATGCGTTCGCGCCTGAGCCAGTGCAGAACTTTATGCGTGCTATCGAGCCCTACGGCATGTTTATCATCTTTGGACTTGTCTTGACCGCCGGTGCTGGTGGTATATTGGTAAATCTCAACCAGTTCGTGCTTAATTTGTTGCCATAATCCGTTAGGTACGAATAAGCATGTACTTTTTGCAATAATCCATAGGTGGTTTTCAGCTGTCGGCCTATACTAAAAGGAGTCGGGTAGAGCTTAGCTCCTCGTCGAGTGAATGATTATCTGATACTAATCATTAGGGAGCTCAATATTTGTACCGGCCTTGGCCGATACGTGCGAGCACCCACCTGGGAATCCTCAGGTGATCAAACTCGATGCCCGACTAAGTAAAAAGTCCAAGTTTCTATACTTGGACTTTTTATGTGGTCGGGGTGACAGGACTTGAACCTGCGACCTCACGGTCCCCAGCCGTACGCGCTACCAACTGCGCTACACCCCGTTGATCAACTTCTCAGATTATAGCACTAACCACAGATACGATAGTTAGATTGACAGACAGGGTCGATAGTCGTAGAATGACCGCTTATGACTGAACTGGATGAGGCACGGGCAGAGCGTCCCGTTGTATACGAAATTGTTGATCCAAAGGATGCGTTGCAGCGAGCCTTATCTGTTCGTGAGTCCGAACTTTCTGACAGTTTCCCCTCTATACAACGACCGGGACCATCATATGATCAGCCATCGGGCGAAGAGATGCTGGAGGCTGAGCTAGAAGCAGCAGTAACGGCACACTTTGGTGGTCCGCTCAATCGAAGCCTTAAACGAAGAGCTGCCACGACGGTACTTGATCCAACTGAAACTGTAATCTTTGCTGGAGCTCGTTTCGCTGCAGCTATAGACGACATAGATGATAGAAAGGTCGCAGTAAATAATTTTTTAAAAGATAGCCTAAAGGGCACTATGTTTGAAGACGGGCGAGCAGCTATAGGTTTAGCTCACATCGAGGAGAGCATTCTATTTAGGGCGGAGCAGAAACTTGAGATGGCTGCAGCGTGTCTGCAAATTACTTCGCCAGTTGATGAAACGATAGCAGCCAGTCCAGTCGAGGATAGATATCGTCTTGTAAAAGCATTGTCAGGGCTTTTGATACCCGAGCAACCCGATGAAACTTCTGAGATATCGTCGATGACACCACTGAGCGAAGTGATTAATGAATACTTTGCTCTGAGCGAATCAAGCACGCCGCAAGAGCTTAAGTCCCAGTTAGAACAAGGCCAATTCGATCGCCTAATAGCGCAGGAAGTTGTCGAATTCTTGCAAACAATAGATGAATCCGAGCGAGATGCGTTGCCGAATGGCATGGGCAGAGTCGCACGGCTAGTAAGCTATACGCAGCATAGTAATCCCGGACTTTCAGCAGAAGAACGACCCGCTGTCATGGCAGCTAATTTGGAATATTGGGGCCGAGAGAGTCTTGCGTACATAAGTGAGATAAGAGCTGGAATTGTGCGAGACTTTACCACGTATGCTCGCCGTGCTCAGGCAGTCGTTGGTCCATTAATCGACCAATCCGGTAGTCCAAGCACTGACTTTGGAAGCGCTATGAACGCGTATTATGCGATGGCATTACGAGAAATTGCTCACTCCCCACTACACCATGCAACCGATAGAGCACGAGCGGGTGTTGAATCGAGACGTCGCCGACGGCAAGCAGCCCATGCTGCATCCGTTGCAGTACAGGCTCAAGCTGAGTGTAGCAGCGTGCCAAGAGAACCGGTTATATTGATGGCCATGAGTAAAGATTTAGAGACCGGCTACGCTCCCAAAGCAGAGCTGAGCACTGAAGATCTTGTCGATGACTATATTTCAAAGCACGCGTCTGAGAAAAACTTCGCTGAAGAGCTAAGGGCAATTCTTAATCATTTTACGAACGGTATTGATTTTTCTTCAGGCGAGGCCAGCGGCATAAAGAAACTGAAGTTAGGCAGTCTTACGGTAGAGGGCAGGGCTCGGGAAGTTTGGGAATATAAGCCAATTCATGCCTCAGGTGTTTCATTACTTTCGTATCGTGCCAAGAAGTTTCGCATGATGTTCGTCCGCCTAGATGATAATAAGGTCGGTGTCATAGCAATGTTTAATCGCGATAAATTTAATGAAATAGCTAAGGGGCTCGGTCTCGGTACAAACGGAAGCAATAAGTAAAAACCGAGCATGCTAAGATAATAGGCATGTGGCAAGAAACAAAACACGGTTTGTACCGACAATTTAACTTTGAAAACTTCAAGCAGGCGTGGGACTTTATGACTAAAGTGGCCGAGCTCGCGGAACAGCAGCAGCACCATCCACGCTGGGAAAACGAATGGAGTGTGGTCCAGATTTGGCTCATTACACACGAGTCTGGTAGCGCCATAACAGATAAAGACCACCGTATGGCGGAAGCGATTGATCAAATTGCCAGCGGTCTGAATCCTGAAAAAGTGCCATCTGTTTTGCCACAATTAGACCAAGTTAAGATCTTCGCCGATGGTGGCTCACGAGGCAATCCTGGCCCAAGCGCCAGCGGCTTCGTCGTGCTAGATATGGAGGACAACGTATTGGTCGACCAAGGTGTATACCTAGGTGTGACCACCAATAATCAGGCTGAATACACAGCGCTCAAATTAGCTCTCGAAGCGTGCAAAAAAATGAATGCCAAAGAAGTTGAAGTCTACATGGACAGCCTTTTGGTTGTTAACCAGATGAAGGGCATCTTCAAGATAAAGAATCGTGATCTATGGCCAATTCATCAGGCAATTGTTGATTTAGCCAAAAACTTTCGCCACGTTAGTTTCAGCCATGTGCCACGTGAGTTCAACAAGCTTGCTGACGCGGCAGTGAACCGTGCCTTGGACGAGCAAGCTGGACTTGCGCCCAAACTCGACTAAGTCGATTTAACAGATGACAGGGAAGACCATAAGTGGTATAATCATGGGTGGCTAGACTATCGGCTGATCGCGAGCTCGTCAAAAAGTTCGAGGAAAGTCCGGGCAGCCTAGGGAATGACAGTCGCTAACGGCGACCGAGCGTAAGCTTAGGGAAAGTGCCACAGAAACGAAACTACCTTCGAAGCAATTTGAAGGCAAAGGTGAAACGAGCGAGGTAAGAGCTCGCAATTTGTAACGGTGACGTTACGAAATGGTAAACCCTGTCTGCTGCAAGGAGATGGATCTTTTAGGCCTAAAGCCTGAAGTGTCCCGCTAAGGATTCGTCAACAAAAACCGCTTGAATGTACCAGCAATGGTAGATCTAGATAGATGGTCAGCGTCCTTCGTAGCTTCGGCAACGAAGGATACAGAACCCGGCTTATAGATAGTCTAGCCAATCAAAAACCCCTCGGAGACGAGGGGTTTTTAGCATCTTGCTGACGAAAGAATTATTTTTCAGTAGCTTTGACGACAGCAGTGAAGGCAGCTGGTTCGTTGACAGCTAATTCAGCTAGGATCTTGCGGTCCAAGGTGATATTAGCAGCCTTCAGGCCGGCAATCAGTTTGCTGTAAGTAGTTCCGTTTAAGCGGGCAGCTGCATTGATACGGGTGTTCCAGGTTTCGCGGAAGCTACGCTTGCGATTTCGACGGTCGCGAGTCGCGAACTGTAATGACTTGGTAAGTGCCTGACGGCCACGCTTGATGCTGACGCGGTTTGGGTGGCTAAAGCCTTTAGTGGCCTTGCGGATCTTATTGTGTCGCTTGTGGGAAGTGACGCCTCGTTTAACACGCATTACTAAACTCCTAAATTCTTCTTAATGGTTTTAGCCATGGTACCGGTGCGGGTACTTAAGCCAGCCAATGAACGCTTACGACTGCCACTTTTCTTACTCAAAAAATGGTTCATGTTGGGACGACCAACACGGACTTTACCGTTCTTACTTAATTTGACGCGGTCTTTGGTGCCGCTATGCGTCTTCAGTTTTGGCATGTGTTGTACTCCTTGCGCTGCTCCGGATGACGAAACTTAATTGCTTACCAGCCAGTTGTGGCTGTTGATCTACTACTATTATATCACCGAAATCTGCTATGACGCGTTCTGCAATCTTAAAGCCGATTTCTTTGTGGGCCTGTTCTCGTCCTCTGTAGAAGAGGGTGATTTTGACCTTATGGCCAGCCTCGAGAAACTTGGTGACTTTACCCATTTTTATCGCCAAATCGTGATCACCGATCTTGAGTCCGAAACGCATTTGCTTCATGTCCAGAACTTTAGTGTTCTTGCGATTCTTCTGCAGCTGCTTGGTCTTCTGGTAGTTATATTTACCCCAGTCGACAATCTTGCACACTGGTGGATCGGCGTCTGGTGAAATTTCGACCAGATCGAGTTCACGTTCTTGGGCTAAGGCTAGGGCTTCCTGTTTTGTCAGAACGCCTAGCTGTTTGCCCTCCTCGTCGATAACCCTTAGGCGAGGTGCCCGAATGTCATTATTCAGGCGAGTGTATTTGGCGATGGCTAACTCCGTTACTTTATTGATTTTAACGTGAACTCATTCTAACAGATGTGGCACCAGAGGTCAAACGATAATATATTTACGGTAAAGGCCACACTTCCATTACGCAGTGTTACTGCCATATTCGATCAGGCACAAGCGCCCTAGCTATGGTAGCTTCACCCAACCCAGCCTTCGTTATAGCGTTGGGCGCGCTTGGATTGTTCCTGACCGACTACCTCACGCTCAGTTGCACTTCGCCTTGTACGGCGACTGGTGGGGCGCTGTAGCTGCCACAGGCGCTGATGACTATAGTAATTGGTAGCGCGCCATTGAGGTGAATTAGAGCACCTGCAGGTTGTCTGATAAACGGCAATCAATGTCGACAATCGTGCCGGCAGTGCCGTTGGTAATAATAGTGTGAACCGTTGCACTCATCGCTAATCACCGCGACGCTTACAGTACGGCGCAGTGGGGCAGCCGGTGCATGTGGTTTTTCTGGACAAAAGTAAAACACCTTGCCCCGGGAAAGACAAGGTGTTTTAAGAATAAATTAAGGTTTTTGTTTGCGTTTGTTTTGACGTTTTTACCGTCTGTTGTTTCATGGAACAACGGCTTGCGAGAAGCCGTTGTTTCTTGAGTCGTTTTTGTTTTTGAGCACTTATTTTGTTCAAGTGCTACGCTTATCTTAATAAATACCCAAAACTACGTCAATAACATTTATGCTTAATCACCACATAAAGCTGTGCATAACTTTAGGTTCTAGAGTACGTTTGGGCGCAAGCAGTCAATACTGGGTACATGTTTTTGACTACGACTTAGCGTAGATGATATGCCTAGTGCGCACATTAATGTGGTTGATGGCATACTCAGAATGGTCAGAAAAAGGCCACTTAGGCGCATAACTTTATGAGCCAAACCGTGTGATGTGGACTAAGCAAATCAATGTTAGATCGACTACTCTTCTGAAGTGTTAACAGTGGTTAGGCAAGCATGAGAGGATTGACAATTTGGCCCTTACGTGCTAGATTGTGGGGGTAAGTCACAAAAACAAAAACAACCTACAAAGTAATAGCGGATCATCTCTAACAGATGAGAAGCACCAGGAAGCCCTCGAGGGGGCGGACTTACAAGCCTAAAGACGGAGAAATCCGCAACCTATGTCGCTCTGTTTGGCCCTAAAGGCCCTCAGAGCGGTCAGTCAGCTGCGGGCGACAAGCGCTACAATAGTTTTTCTTTTAGAGCGGATTTGTCGCCCCGGCACCATTTTCTCCTATAAATGCCTTAGATTGCAGGGCATGGTTCCTTAATTATGATGATAGAAGCCTCACACAAAACTCGAATTATCGGCGCAGCTGCACTTTTAGTGGCAGATGCGCTGTTTTTCACCACTACTAATGCCGGATCAGTTGTATCAGTGGCATTAATTATTGGTTTTGGGCTTTCGGTTGTGACTCTGTATCTGTTATTTAGCCAATTATTAATCTTTAGCAGCCTGTATGGGTTGCCATTTCGGCGTAGACATAGGCAAATAGCCCTACTCATCACTGGAGTTGTGGCGGCCATTTTAGCGCTTGTGACGGTTGGCGAATTTACGACACGCGATATATTGGTCATGACACCCATGATTCTTGTCGCAGTAGGCTATCTCACGTATGGTCGTGGACGTAGTCCAACCGCATCCTAAATGGTCCTACAAAACGAGACACAATTAAGGCTCGTTTTGGCGTATATAAATACATGCACGACATCACCCGCAAGGGTTGTATAATAAGAACATATGGATCCACGATCAAATGAACATGCTGGGCTTAATTTGCCAACGCCAGTCGAGCAATCGATGCCCGTAGACGGTGCTTTTAACGCACCCGAATCAGCACCGATAGGGCACGAGACCGTTGCAGCAAATACACCACCTCAAGTGCCTCAAAACGCACCACTTCCAATGCCGCCAACTGTACCAACTAGTACTCCAATGCCCTTAAATGCAGTACCAACCACAACAACTACTGATGTGCCTTCAACAGCAGATGACGGTGATTTGATTGAAAAAGAGTGGGTTTTACGAGCTAAAAAGATCGTTGAACAGACCCAAGACGACCCCTATAAGCAGAGTAAAGAATTGACAACCTTCAAGGCCGACTATTTACATAAGCGTTATAACAAGAATATTAAGCTTAGCGAGTAGTAAGAATGACAGCGTTTTTAGTAGCCTTAATCATCATAGTTTTACTACTTTTAGTGATTGCACCCATTATATATATGCAGACTCGCCGGGTTTTTCGTGAGCAAAAAAATTATGAACGAGGCCTCAAAATTGTGCCTGTGCTTATCCACTTACCGCCCATTAGCGACGACATAGAATTGGGTGGCAGGGACGTCCGTGATGTCACGGAAGAGACTATAAGTCGTGCGCAAGTTATCTACAATATAATCGCCAGCACGGTCCAAAAAGGATTTAAGAGTTCGTTCTACGGACAGCGTCATTTTGCTTTCGAAATTGTTGGGAACCAAGGCTTTGTGAACTTTTATGCGGCTGTCCCTATATCACTATTAGATGTAGTGAAGCAGGCAATCATTAGTGCTTACCCCTCGGCTCGACTTGAGGAAGTTACCGAGCACAACATCTTTAATCAGGTGGGGAAGATCAACGGTACGCTCGGTGGTGAGCTGACATTAAAAGAGTCATATGCCTATCCAATTGCTACCTATCAGGATATTAGGCGCGATGGTATGCAGTCGTTACTTAATGCCTTATCAACACTGGGTAAAGAAGATGGCGCCGCGATTCAGCTGTTGATGCGACCGGCTGACCCCAGCTGGCGTAAGAATGCCAGCTCTGTAGCTAGTAAAAAACGCAAGGGAACAGATAAAAAGTTTGGTGCTAGCAGCCTTGCCAAAGATTTTGCTGTGGCATTTGTGAAACCACCAGAAGGTGGCAAGAAGGAAGAGGGCGGTGGCAACAAAAAGGACTTATCTAATCTTGACCAAGGCATTTTAGACGCGATTGATGACAAGACTCGGCACCCTGGTTTTGAAGTGATGATTCGCGTGGTTGTGTCCTCAAATATTAGCCAGCAGGCACAGGCCATTCTTAACAACATCGTGGCCAGCTTTGCTCTATATGACGCTCCCGGTAAGAACGGCTTTAAATACACACCCGCTAAGGATATCGACGGTTTGGTGACTTCGTATCTGATGCGCTTCTTCCCACAGGAGCATAAGAAAGACATCCTAAACGTCGTTGAGCTCTCTACGCTGTTCCACTTCCCAGATCAGCGCAATATTCCAACCTCGCAGCTAACGCGGCAGGATTCTAAACAAGTTGATGGTCCTCGCAATGTGCCGGAAGAAGGCCTCTTATTGGGTTACAACGTTTTCCGTGGAGCTAAGAAGCCCATCAGATTGAGTCTCGGTGACCGACAACGTCACATGTATGTCGTAGGTCAGACAGGTACCGGTAAATCGACCTTTCTAGAGAATCTCGCATTACAAGACATGCTTAGCGGCAATGGCTTCGCGTTTGTCGACCCACACGGTGATGTCGTCGAAAAACTGCTAGCCATGGTACCGAAAGAACGTACCGAAGATGTAATCTACTTTTCGCCAGCCGAGATGGACTATCCAATGGGGCTTAATTTGTTTGAATGGAACACGCCCGATCAGAAAGACTTCTTGATTCAAGAAGCGCTAAACATGCTGTACAAACTGTACGATCCACAACATCAGGGCATTATGGGTCCTCGCTACGAGCACCTTTTCCGCAACGCAGCGCTGACGATTATGTCCGACCCAGACGGCGGCACCTTCGTCGATATTCCTAAGCTATTCCGTGATCCTAACTTCGTCAAACAGAAGCTGCAACACGTGACCGATATGAACGTGCGCGAGTTCTGGGAAAAGGAAATGCCAGCAAGCCAACGTTCTAACGAATTCGGTGAGGTTACGAGTTGGTTTGTTAGTAAGTTCGGCGCCTTTTTGAGTAACGAGATGATGCGTAATATCATCGGTCAGACCAAAAGCGCTTTTGATTTACGCGACATCATGGATAACAAGAAAATCCTGCTCGTTAACTTAAGTAAAGGTCGTACGGGCGAGCTGAACTCCAAGCTGCTCGGTATGGTATTCGTGATGAAGTTTCAGGCCGCTGCTATGAGTCGTTCGGATATCCCTGAGGATGACCGTGTGGACTTTAGCCTATACGTCGATGAGTTCCAGAACTTCTCAACTGACAGCTTCGCGACGATCATGTCTGAGGCTCGTAAGTATCATTTGAACCTGATTGTAGCTAACCAGTTCACGACCCAGCTGACACCAGAAATTCGTGATGCTGTCTTCGGTAACATGGGTACGATAGTGTCGTTCCGCGTGGGCCAGAACGATGTCGAAAGCCTGGGCAAGTATTATCAGCCAATCTTTGATGTCGATGACTTACTGCGTATTCCGAACTACAACACGATTGTGCGTACCCTTATCGGTGGTGTGCCTACTCAACCGTTCAGTATGGCGACGCTGCCAAGTCTCGGTACGCCTAATCCCAAGCTTTCAACCGCGCTGAAGCAATTATCAGCCGCGAAGTATGGTCGACCGAAGGCAATTGTGGAGCAAGACATTAATGCTCGGATGCGCACGATAGAAGTGCCACGACCTGGTGCTGCGCCGACAGGTCTAGCCACACCAGTCAGCATGGGTTCGCCGACCGGTTGGCCAGCAGCCAACTCTTTATCGGCAACACCAGCAATGGCTGGTCCAGTGCCTACGTCTGCGCCAACAAGTGGGTCATCATTCTTGGATGATTGGTTGAATAAGCGTAAAGCCGGCACACCAACACCAAGTCTGAGCGCTGTTAATGCTCCTCGTGTAGCACCAGCTACTCCAGCACCTGTAACTGTCGCGACCGCGCCAAGCCCCGTTCCAGCTCTGAGTCCCGTGATTGCTCCTGCCGCTTTAGCAGCCCTACCAACGCTACAACCTGCTCAAGGTGCCATGCCAACCGTCAAACAACCACTCGTGCCCATGCCGGCCCCAGCAGCACCCAGCCCTGCTCCAGCCGTACCAAACGCGCCAGCTCCTTATGTTCCAGCGCCCCGTAACATCTCTAGTGATGTCATTGAACAGAGTGAAGTTGATAAAATCGCAGCTGAGCTAAAACAGCAGCTAGATGATTCCAAGCCAGAGCCTGCTATAGCGCCTCCAGAGCCAGCAGCTGTAAGTATTCCCACTCCAGCTGTTGCGACTCCTCCTGAGGCCTCTGTGACGGTCAAAAAGAATAATCCACCCGCACCTCACGAACATGATATTGGTAAGGAAGATACGATCTTTATTGATGATGAAGGCGTGTTGCACGTGCCTCAAGACGATAAAAAGCCGAGCGGGTCCTAGCACCGAGAACTAGTGCCGCTTAAAGAAAAGCACCCGAATGGGAGCATTTCATCGATTAGACGTCGAGGTGACGGTGACGAGAAGTGGCACCCCACACGATAAATTCGAGGAGTAGGCCGAGCAAAAACCCAGCTGCGAACAATACGGTGAAAACGAAGTAGTTATAGCTAAAACCAACGTGCTTAGCCAAGTATAGGTAGCTGAGGCTGCCTACGAAGGCCATCAAGCCACCACCAAGAAGTCCAGAGGGGCGCGTCACGCTCTTACCTGCGGCTTCGCTGACAGCACGGACAACAGGTTGGTGCACGACTTTACTCAGGGCGCGGTCGCCAGCCGGCAGTTTGCGGCGAATTTGTTGCAATTCACGACGTAAGGTAATCGTTTTAAGCTCGGTATTTACTTGTGTTGGACGGGCGCCTTCGGCTTCTGAGGCTTCGGCTGCTTCTAAACGGGCAATTGGGTCATCTTCGTTAGCTTCCTTGGCAACTTCGGCCTGAGCGGTCTCGGCGGCCACCGCTTGTTGTACCATATCCTCTTGCGAGTGATCGGTTTCTTTCGAAGTTTCTAGCTCACGCTCGGGGTTAAAGACAGCTTGTTCACTCTCAGGAGTAAACAGTGCTTTTTGATCTTCTGGGGTAAGGGTTAATCGTTCAGCCATAGTGTTTAAGCTCCAGTGCTTCCTTGTAGGGCAATACTAGTTTCGCGGCTCAGTAAGCGGGCACGTCCGTAGAAGTAACCAGCCAATACGACGACGCTGGCAGCCATGAAGAGGCTGGTACCAGGGCCGGTGTTGACGAGGGTTGTAGTTGCAGTCTCGATCACCTTAACTGGTGGGCCAGGCACAAAAATCGTAATACTGTTGCCGTAGACATTGACCATAGCTAGATCGAAGTGGCTTGGATCGCTGGTTGAAACAGGTGTGCTCGGAATCGGGTTTTTGACTTTTACCGTGATCTGATGCGAGAGGGTAGCACCGGCTTTAATGTCGGTAGCAGCCCATGTTACTTCGCCTGTGACAGCGTTGATTGTGCCAGTGTGGAGATCCACGACAGTGGCGTAATCGAGCACGTCACTGAGGTTTTCTTGCATAACGTAGCCCTTTACATCGGCTTTACCACCATTTTTGGCATAGAGCGTATAGATAATCGTATCGCCTGGTTGGGCAGTCTTATTATTGGCATCCGGCCAATTCTGAGTCGGATCGCTGGCTGTTTTGCTAATCACGATGCATGCGGCGGCATTGGTACTACTGACTGCGGCGGTGCAGGGCTTACAGTTGACATCTCCGACATCAATACTGCTGTTGTACGGGCAAACTTTTTTACAGGCTGGGTTCGAGGCGGTTATGGTTGGGTAGCGTGGATTTGGGCACTGTATACATTTGGTGTCTGACTTAAGAATCTTGCTATCGTACGGGCAGGCTTTACATTTGGCATCAGTCACGTAGATTGAGCTGTTGAGTGGGCATGGTGCAGGGTGACAACGGCTGTCTGTCGACGGAATAGAAGTGTTGTACTGGCACGGCTTGAAACACTTAGCGTCACTACTTAAAATCGCGCTGTTGTACGGGCAAGGCTTAATGGTTGGCGGGATGCCAATTGCTACCAAATTGCCGCAATCGAAGAGAATAAAGAAAGTTTTGCCAGTAGCGCTGCTCTTGAGCTGCAAAGCTTCGCGGTAGCGGTAGGCGGTCTTATCAGTATTGGATACTAAGTGCCAATGGAACGTGTGATTAATCCCGGTCAAGGTTACGGGCGTGTCGTTGGTAGGCTTTCCTGTATATGGATTGTTGGGAATATCAGCGTTCCAACCCATAGTATAGAGCGTGTTGCTATATGACGTTGACTTGAGCTGTATGGTGCTAGCCGCTGCCACGTCAGCACACGTAATGCCATAGTTGGATAGAATCGTGCGATAGTCTTTAAGGTTGCTGTTACAGGTGTTGACGGCGTCAGCACGAGAGGTGATGCCACCATTAATAAGATCAGTTGAAGAATCTGCTGATGTAGGTTGCGGCGGACTGAGTACGGCAAAGAACTGCACCATAAAAGCTAGCACTATAAATAATAAGCCGATACGACGGATTGACGCCTCTTCGCGCATACGCTTGCCGTAGAAACTAAGCTGGTGCGCCAAACTAGGATTGTAGGGTAGGAGTGAGACTAATTTTTCAAACATATAATGTACACTTTTTGTTATAAACCGTTCGTGCTTATTTAATCACGCAGTTGTCTAGAGAGCAAGTGTGATATAGGTCACATTTTTTACTCAGAAAGGGCCGTCAGACAGTTGTCACGAGGGCAAGAATCATCTATACTATAGTTCAGTGGGAGTAACAATAAAGACTATCTGTTACATCAGTAGTCGAATCGTATCGTAAAAACAATTGCTAAAAAAGAGTAGGGTTATTGACCATGGCTAAGGGGAAAACCAACGACGACGCGTATTCCGCGCAACAAATTACTGTGCTGGAGGGCCTTGAGCCTGTCCGTAAGCGCCCCGGTATGTATATCGGTGGCACCGGTATCGAGGGACTGCACCACTTGGTGTGGGAAATTGTCGATAACGGTATAGATGAAGCATTAGCCGGTTACGCTACCGAAGTCCACGTCAAGATGCTCGCCGATGGCGGCATTACGGTATTCGACAATGGCCGTGGCATCCCAACTGACATTCACCCCAAGACTAAGAAGAGCACTGTCGAGACCGTCCTGACCGTCCTACACGCTGGTGGTAAGTTCGGTGACGGTGGCTACAAGGTATCTGGTGGGCTACACGGTGTAGGTAGTAGTGTTGTAAACGCACTCTCTAGCAAGCTGGTTGTAACTGTCTATCGTGAGGGTAAAATACACCAACAAGAATATGAACGTGGCGCGCCAAAGTCTGATCTAAAAGTAATTGGCACCTCTGATATTACTGGTACTGAGATTACCTTTTATCCTGATGACACCATTTTCCCAGTTATTAAATTCGATTATGAAACTATTCTGGACCGTCTGCGCCACGCCGCGTATTTGACGAAGGGGATTCGCACCAGCCTCGTTAACGAAGTCACCGGTGAACGCTATGGCTTTTACTTCGAAGGCGGTATTCAGAGCTACGTGAAGCATTTGAATGTCGGTCGCGATGTCGTTGACGATGATATTTTCTACGTCGACAAGATGATCAAAGACGTGCAGATTGAAATCTCGCTCCAATACACCGATGCCTACAACGAAACAATCAAAGCGTTCGCCAACAACGTGCTCAACCCCGATGGTGGTACCCACCTGACTGGTTTTAAGGCGGCGTTAACGCGCGTTATTAATGACTACGCGCGTAAGAATGGCTTGCTCAAAGAAAAAGAAGAGAACTTGAGCGGTGAAGATACCCGCGAAGGTCTAACCTGTATCATCCTCGTTAAGTTACCCGATCCACAGTTCGAAGGTCAGACCAAGAACAAGCTAGGCAATCCCGAAATCCGTGGCTATGTCGAGCAAGTCCTGGGTGAATACCTTAATTACTACCTCGAAGAGCACCCTGCTGTAGCTCGCAAGATTGTCGGCAAAGCCTTACTGGCCGCTCGTGCTCGTAAAGCCGCTCGTGCTGCCCGTGATAACATCTTGCGTAAGGGGATTCTCGACGGCGCCAGTATGCCAGGTAAGCTTGCCGACTGTTCTAATAAGGATCCTAAAGAATCTGAATTGTATCTGGTAGAGGGTGACTCGGCCGGTGGTTCCGCTAAGTCTGGTCGTGATAGTAAGAGTCAGGCGATTCTGCCACTGCGTGGTAAGGTCCTGAACGTAGAGCGTGCCCGACTGGACAAGATGTTGGCTAATAACGAAATCGTGAGCCTGATTAAGGCATTGGGTGTTGGTATCGAGGAATCGTTCGACATTAAAGCACTACGCTACGACCGCATTATCATCATGACTGATGCCGATGTCGATGGTAGTCACATTTCCACGTTGCTAATGACCTTCTTCTTCCGTTACATGAAAGAAGTTGTGGATGGTGGGCATGTCTACTTGGCTAAACCACCGCTATTTGAACTGGTTAAGCCAGGACGTAAGTCCAGCGTCTTTATATACGACGAATCTGAGCTTGAGACGGTGCTGGACGCTACGATTGCGAAGCGTAAGACCGAAGGCAATAAGATTGATACTGACGGCGAACGCTACAAGCAAGCCGGCTTTGTAGAGCAGAAGCGTTACAAGGGCTTGGGTGAAATGGATGCCGAGCAGCTGTTCGAAACGACTATGAATCCTGAGAAACGAGTACTAGTACAGGTGAAAGTCGCCGACGCCGAAAAGGCCGACGTGATCTTTAACAAGCTGATGGGTACAGAGGTAGAATTACGAAAAAGCTTTATTCAGGCGAATGCCAAATTTGTGAAGGACTTGGATATCTAGATGGACGACGAAAACAACACCCCAATTGAACCTGACATGAACATTCCTGAGGAGCAGCCAATTGAGCAGCGTCCCGACAACGAAGTAGCCTACGAAGAATCGATGGAAGATCGCCGTCGGGGCGTCGAGCACGAAGCCGACATATTAGACAGTGGTCACTCGCGTAGTGTTGAGCTCCGGACCGTCGAAAACGTCATGGAAGACAGCTACTTGCGTTACTCCATGAGCGTGATTATCGACCGTGCTTTGCCGGACGTGCGTGACGGTCTTAAGCCTGTTCACCGTCGAATTCTGTACTCCATGAATGAAGATGGCCTCCGTAGTGGCGCTCGCCACCGCAAGAGCGCGAACGTTGTGGGTGCTGTCATGGGTAAGTACCACCCGCACGGTGACTCTAGTATTTACGACGCGATGGTTCGTATGGCACAGCCATGGGCAATGCGCTATATGCTTGTTAATGGGCAGGGTAACTTTGGTTCAATGGACGGAGATCCACCAGCTGCCATGCGTTACACCGAAGCCAAGATGGCTCGATTAGCTGATGAAACGCTAGCTGACATCGATAAAGACACGGTAGATTTTCGTGATAACTACGATGGCACCACTACGGAACCAACCGTTCTACCAGCTAAGTTGCCAAACCTGTTGTTAAACGGACAACTCGGTATTGCCGTCGGTATGGCAACCAATATTCCACCGCACAACCTGTCTGAATTAGTTGACGCAGAAGTGGCGTTACTTGATAAACCAGAGGCTACGCTTGATGACTTGCTGGTTCACATTAAAGGTCCAGACTTCCCAACTGGCGGTGTGATTTATGGTAAAGAATCAATCCGAACAGCGTACGCGACCGGTCGCGGCGGCGTAGTTACGCGTGGTATCGCTGAAATCGTGGAGACCACCAAGGGCCGCCATCAGATTATTATTAGCGAGATTCCATATGCTTTGAATAAGGAAACCTTGGTTTTAAAAATCGCTGACCTTGTCCGTGACAAGAAGTTAGTCGGAATTAGTGACCTGCGTGATGAGACCGCTCGTGGTAATGTCCGCATTGTCATTGACCTCAAGAAAGACGCCTACCCTAAGAAGTTATTGAACCAGCTCTACAAGATGACCCCACTACAACAGAGCTTCCATTTCAACATGATGGCTCTAATTGATGGTATTCAGCCACGCGTGCTGGGCTTGCAAGACATCTTGAGTGAGCACATTAAACACCGTGTTGTTGTTGTCCGACGTCGTACAGAGTTCGAACTTCGCAAAGCTCGTGAGCGCGCACACGTTTTGGAAGGTCTAAAGATCGCCCTTGATCACATTGACGAGGTGATTGCTACCATTCGTGCCTCCGATACTACCGAAGATGCCCAAGTTAACTTGATCAAGAAGTTTAATTTAAGTGAAATCCAGGCTAAGGCCATTTTGGCCATGCAACTGCGTACGCTGGCTGGCCTAGAGCGTCAGAAGATCGAAGACGAACTAGCCGAACTACTCAAGCTGATTGCTAAGTTGGAAGCTATCTTGGCCGACGAGAAGAAAATCCGCAAGATTATCCGTGATGAACTGTTGGAGCTCAAGAAGCAATACGGTGACGAGCGCCGCACTAAGGTCGTTAATAGCGAGCTCGGAAAGATGAGCGATGAGGACTTGATTGCGGACGAACAAGTGGTTGTGACACTCACTGCCGCCAACTACATCAAGCGTAGCCCGATCGCTGACTACAAGAAGCAGGGCCGTGGTGGTAAGGGCCGCCGTGGTATGACCACGCGTGACGAAGACGTCATTGAGCACGTGATTAACGCTAGTACGCATGACTTCCTACTGTTCTTTACGAACAAGGGTCGTGTCTTCCGCTTAAAGACCTATGAAGTTCCAGCAGTCGGCATGAATGCTAAGGGCGTTGCGCTGGTTAACCTGTTGCAGCTTCAACCAGAAGAAACGGTTAGCTCGGTGTTGAACATCAGCAAGAGCAATACCGCCGCTAACCTGATTATGTGTACCGTCCGTGGCGTGGTTAAGAAGACGCCATTTGAACAGTATCAGAACGTTCGTGCGACCGGCCTAATTGCCATCAACCTTGATGATGGTGACGAACTTAAGTGGATCCGCATGACTACTGGCGATAATGAGGTCGTTATCTCAACCAAGAATGGCCAAGCGATTCGCTTCCATGAGAAGGATGCACGCCCAATGGGTCGTGTCAGCCGTGGTGTACGTGGTATACGTCTGCGCCCTGGTGACCAAGTTATTGGTATGGATATTGTCGAAGAAGGCAGTGAAGTGTTTGTGATTAGTAAGTTCGGGTATGGTAAGCGCACCAAAATCGCTCAGTTTACTCCGCACGCTCGTGGTGGCGTCGGTATCCGTTCGGCTGTCGTGAATACCAAGACTGGTGAATTGATTGGCGTGAAGACCTTGACCGGCGATGAACAAGAAGTAATTATCATCAGCCAGCAGGGTCAGACGATTCGATTAGGCCTTAGCAACATTCCGGCTCTCGGTCGTGCTACTCAAGGTGTGCGTATCATGCGCCTCCGTGACAACGATGAGGTTGTTTCACTGGCTATAGTTGAGAAAGCTGACGAACTAGACGAAGATGAAACCGAAGACGCTCCTGCGGACGCTCAAACGCCCGAAACAGTCGAAGCCTAAAAGCGTCATGTCTTCTAAACTCAGTATGATCTCGCCTAGCAGCGAGTTACTGAATCAGGTTGCCCAAATCGTCCCAGTTACGGACGTTACCACAGATCAAATTCAGACAATCATCGAAGGTATGCTGGAGATTGCTCACGGCAAACAGGGAAGCACCGACAGACCAACGTTAGTAGGTCTTGCCGCACCCCAAGTTGGTGTTGATAAGCGCATTATCGTAGTCGTAACAGATGCGGATGGCATGGGTCACGCCACCGAGTTTAAAGTCTATATTAATCCCGAAGTTACTGCCGTGTCTAAAGATACCAACTCCAATAGAGAAGGTTGTTATTCAACCGGGCGAGTGTGCGGCATTTTAAAGCGTCCCAGTGTAATCACTATTACGGCGCTGGACCGCACAGGAAAACTGGTTACTGAGCAGTATCGTGGCTTTGTAGCCCGTATTTTCCAACACGAGATTGATCACTTGAACGGTATTCGTTTCCCCGATCGGATAACAGATGATAACGACCTACTATGGGTGAAAGAGGCGGAGTTCGGAAATTTCCGCAGTAACTGGCAAAACTGGCCGCACAAATGTCCACGAACTAAGTGGCAAGCCATCAAATCAGGCGAGCCAATCACAGACAATTAGGTTGATGTGGGAATTACTGCAACCTTAGGCGGTTTATCTCTTGACGTACACCTACTAGGTGCGGTATGATAGGTCGAATGGCTTGACGGGGGCTCTCTATGAGTGTCTCTGAAATAGTCGTACAGTACGTTAAAAATTGAATAGTGCAAATCAACGTCAGTTCATTTTTGAATTGTTTTGAAATTAAGTCAGTGAAACCTTAGGGTTTCATGTTCGACTGAAGTTGAGATTGAATTCTTTTTTTGGAGAGTTTGATCCTGGCTCAGGATGAACGCTGGCGGCGTGCCTAATACATGCAAGTCGAGCGGTAAGGTTCTCACAGATTATTTGATTATGTTGACTCTCGAGTCAGCGCAGCAAACCATTGCAACCCAGGCTAGGGAAACGATGGGGCGGGAAAATCGAATTATGTGTGAGAATACACGAGCGGCGGACGGCTGAGTAACACGTAGGAACGTACCCCAAACTGAGGGATAAGCACCAGAAATGGTGTCTAATACCGCATGTGATCTTCGGATTAAAGCTCCGGCGGTTTGGGAACGGCCTGCGCATGATTAGCTTGTTGGTGAGGTAATAGCTCACCAAGGCGACGATCATTAGCTGGTCTGAGAGGATGACCAGCCAGACTGGAACTGAGAACGGTCCAGACTCCTACGGGAGGCAGCAGTAGGGAATTTTCCACAATGGGCGAAAGCCTGATGGAGCAACGCCGCGTGCAGGATGAA
>JBBRZB010000002.1:0-58396 GCA_038237095.1 Saccharimonadales bacterium (SeqCode)
ATTATTTTGACCCCAGTAAGCTAACTGGCGTATCGACAACGGTTGGTAGCGGTGGAGTTACTGGCAGTAACTTCGGAGGCGTCCTAAGTACTGGCGCCGTAATTGAGACTACCGACTCCTATGCTCAAGAATTTGTCGCTTCACTTGCAAATGCGACCACTAATAATCGCAATGTGGGCGATAGCGGAAACTGGTATTTTAATAACAACGCGCAAACTCAAACTAGAAGCCAAGATTTCAGTCTTAACGGTGGCTACTTTGCAATTATTACTAACGCTACAGCTAACAGAGGAGGGCTAGTTGCTGAAGGTGCCACTCCGGGTACGCTAGATGCGCCACTAAATGCAGCTAACTTGCCAATAGTTCAGATGAAAGTCCGAGCTGGAGTTGTGCAAGCGACCGACGATGTTTTCTGGGGGATGGCTGATACCGCCATTGCGCAAACGGTTAATAACACGCTGCCGACAAATGGCATATTCTTTTGGTCAAATAATAGTACGGGCGCGACAGGCTGGCAAGGCGTGGTAAGGAATGCTGGCGTCACCGTCGGAACGGTTAATTGTACTGGTGGTATAGGAACAAATTTTGCTACTGGTCGAATAGTTGTCGTGAACAGTACTACTGTACGATTCTTTATGGATACCGACGCCACTAACGGTGTTGACTTAATAGACTGTGGCACTGTTACTGGCACGTTGCCGACTGCAAATTTGGCGATGGAGATGTATGTTATTCATACCAGCACCACGGCATCATCGTTTGATTTGGATTACGCCCGCTTCTGGCAAGACGATAAACCACCTATTTCAGCAGCGCAAGCTGCCAATGATGTTATATCGTCCCTGACACAGGCCGATATCGCTACGGGCAGTGACACGGTCGTAGCTACACCCGATCCAACGGCCATTTCCTCGCCAGATATCCAAAATACAACCGCTGACCCAGTAACGCCGGCTCCATTAAGTGGTTTACAGACTTCACCGAC
Source organism: Saccharimonadales bacterium (SeqCode) (assembly GCA_038237095.1). Classification (GTDB taxonomy): domain Bacteria; phylum Patescibacteriota; class Saccharimonadia; order Saccharimonadales; family UBA4665; genus JAJXTN01. The sequence goes on from JBBRZB010000002.1 coordinate 986, forward strand.
AAAAGGAGGTACGACTCAGCTAGCTGACGCTAGTGGCACAGCTCGTTTCACTTTCGATACAGCTGGAAACGCAACTTTAGCGAGGGGGTTGAATATTGCGAGTGCTAATGTCAGCGGCGGACTTACAGTTGGAGGAGATGCGACGTTCGCGGGACTAAGTACCTTCCAAAAACTCGCGACATTTATTGGCAAAACTATTTTCAGACAAGATGTGCAGTTCCAAGGTCATATAACTTTAGCTAGTGACAGCGCCGGCTATGCCAAGTTGCTCAAGGGTGAAGCCATCGTTCACGTCAATTTCAGCACAGCGTATGACACTACTCCAATCGTGAGTGCTTCGGCCACCGACGGTCAGTTCGTTCTGACCAGCGTTAGTAACATCACTCCACAAGGCTTCGATATCACAGTTGCTGTGCCGGTCACGGCCGACACATCCTTCACTTGGACCGCTGTTGGTGTCACCAATCCAACGACAAGCACAAACCCCGTTACGCTTTAAGCGTTAGGTCTTTCGCTGAGCGGCCTCTAATCTGCTACAATAAACTCTATTAAGAGGAGTAGTATGCAGGCAACGACCAATTCGACGCGGACATTCATGCCCCAACCGAACACCGATAAATCAGATAGCGATAAAGCAAAAAAAAGCAAAGGCACTTCATGGCGCAAGCGATTACCATGGATTATTGTTATTATTCTAGCCGTGGCCAGCGTCTTCTTATTTTTTCAATACCAACAGGCCAAAACGAAGCTCAATACGACTGAGACGGGCACTTCGCAGTCAGCTGACCTTATCAAGCGGGTAAGTAAGTTAGTTATCGTTCCAGCGAACGAAACGCCAACCATCGCCACAGTGGTCCACGCCGACAAATTACGCAGCCAAAGTTTCTTCGCGAGCGCTCAGGACGGTGATAAAGTTTTAGTCTTTAGCAAAGAAAAGCAAGCCATTCTCTATCGCCCAAGTACCAATCAAATCGTAACCATTGCTCCGGTAAACGTAACGCAGCCCACCACTGGAAGCAACCTTACTACTAACTAGACTGTTTGTACCGTAGAGATCAACGAACCTGACGAACCATATACTCTGTGATGCCTTGTAAGTGGCTCCAATCAACATGTGTAACGCGGGTATAGCTTCCACGCAGCTAATAAACCTAAATTTCGTCGTAAAATTGTAAGCATAATCTCCTTGACTCGTAGACGATACTACATCTATAATGACCATTATCGTTCTTTGAAATAAAAAAAGAAAAAAATGTGTGAGGAAAATCTTGTTAAAGCATAAAAGAATTGTGGTTATGGTAGTAGTGCTGCTATCTGCTCTGGTGTTGCCTGATATAGCGAGTGCTAGTCAGCTGACGCAAGCAGGTGTTCGTTTAGGGCGCCTTGGTATCAGTGCCGCTGCGACTAACGACTTATTAGTAACCTTTAAGCTCAATACGACACCGACAACGGTCGGACGTATTACGATAACGTTCCCCGTAGGATTTACAGTCACTACCGGTGCCCCAGCGGTAAGTGTCGTCGGCTTCCCGAATACCCCTGCAGCGATTACAGCGCCTCCAGGAGCGCTAACAGCCGCTGCAACGGCAGCAACACGCACAATAGTCGTATCGGGTCTTACATCTGCCAGCCTGAACAATACGACGCTCTATGGCTTTACTATCCCGACAGGCACAGTAACGAACCCCGCAGCAGCCGGACAATATAACGTGACCGTTGAAAGCGATACTGGTGCCGGCGTTTTAATTGATTTGACGACCACCCCCGTATTTATCTTCGGTGCAGCCGCTAACCAAGATCAGGTTGTTGTCTCCGCCTCAGTTTCGCCTAACTTTAGTTTTAGCTTGAGTGCTAACGTTGATACGGTACCAAAAGTCGACCCTACTACGATTCAAACTTCAACGGGAGTTACGATGACTGTCGGCACAAACTCGCCACTTGGCTATACGGCCTATGTGAAGTCGGCAAATGCCGCGCTAACATCAGCGAGTAGTCCGGGTACGCCAATTGCCACAGGAACATTTAACGCCGCTCCTGATGCGCTCGTGGTCGGAACGACTAAATATGGCTTTGTGCCTTCAACCGGAGCTGCCTGTACCACTTGTACCGGCGCAATCACCTACGACGCTGAATATAACGTCACACTTGGTACACAAGCTGGATCGTTTAACGCCACCAACTTCGCCTCATTTGTCTCACGCAATGGCTATACTAATGCAGATCAGATTATTCTCAAAGAACGTGATACTGTTGCTAACACAGTCGGCTACGCCAACGATTACACCGATACGCTGACCGTCGTCGCAGCCGGTAATTTCTAAGCAGCTTTTAATTCAGCCAATTTTTGGAGTGGACCAAGGTAGTATTCGTGCCAGCCGTCATCGATATCGTCGACATCTTTGTCGGGAATATCACGATGATATAGTTCGAGTACTGTATTGTCACCTTCGGCCTCTAGGGTAAAGCGAACTTTGGATGCCTGATGCCAGCCATCACCGCTATACCAGTCTTGTTCGAGTGTTTCCATCGGCACTACGTGCGTGTTAACACCGTGAACTGAGCCACCCCAGAGGCTAAATTCTGTACCTTCGTGGTCATCCATAATCACTGGACCGCCACCCCATTGTTCAATAAGCTCAGGTTTCACGAGTACCTGCCAGACCATGCTAACTGGCGCATGAATATCATAGTGTTGCGAAAGGGTTTTCATCTAACTTAATTGTACACCCGCTGTCTCTACGAGCAGAGAAGGTGACTCGGCCAACCAGTAACACATTGAAATTATGGCTTAAAGTGTTAAAATATGTAAATGCTCGAAACCGTAGACAGAATTCAGGCGATGACTTGGAATATACAAGCCGGAGGCTTTGCGGCATATGACCCAACACTTGCTCAGCCAGTACGTGGAGCGCTGATTAAAGAAGTTATTGACACGGCTCACACCAATGAAGTTTCAATTATCACCTTAACAGACGCGTATCGCTGGGATAAATTCTATGGCGACAACAACGCTATCGCCAAACACCTTGGCTATGTTGGTGCTCGGTTTGTAAATTTAGATGATGATAGATTGAAAGAACTTGGACAGGATGGAATCGGTATAGTTTGCGCGACAGATCACCCCATTGCCAAAAGCGAAACGTTCGATTTGATTACGCGGAAGGCTCTCAGTATAGTTCTAGATATTGGTCAGGATGGGCTTCAAATCGCCAGTGTCTATTTGGACGACATGGACGAAGACTTACGCTTGTCTCAAGTCAATGCTTTACAAGCCCAGCTGGAGCCAGGTGTCCCGACTATTTTGATGGGTGACTTTAACGCACTCCGTCCACGACATGGCGTAGCAGGATTACAAAGTAAGTTGGGTAATTTAAGCGTACAAGCTCTAGCTAAGATTTTGCCTAGAAGGGCAGCTATCGGCCGCTCAATTAAGGGCATGAACCGCCGAGAAGTTGTACCCTATATTACTGAGACTATGGGTTATCACGATTTCGACGCTACGTACCAGCGAGCTACCGCTCCTGCGCGTCTACCGCTGTTCGGTATCGATTATATTTTCCACAGTGACAATGTGCTTTCGCGGGGTGGTTATGTCTACTCGCGCCGCGCCATGCTCGATGCTTCTGATCACATCCCGGTAGTGGCAAAGCTGGTTATCTAGCAAAGCGCATCAGCTTATTTGCTATACTTTAGGCTGAACAACGTATCAAATAGAGGCAATGCAACAAAAAATTATCAATTTACTTCAACGCCCCGGCATTCGGTATCTACTTGTAGGTGGCAGCGTCTATCTGTTCGAGCTTTTAGTAATCGTTTTGGCAGAGAAGGGCGGAGCTTCGGCAATCATGGCTGTAGCGCTCAGCTTTTGGTTAGGCTTAATCGTCTCGTTCGTGCTACAAAAATTAGTGACATTCCGAGATAAACGCGTGCAGCACAAGGTGCTATTGCCACAGATATTAGCCGTAACTGCCCTGGTAATATTTAATTTCCTCTTTACAATTTTAGTTACGAAACTCTTATCAGACACTATGCCGGCAGTAGTAACGCGAACGATCGCGCTTGGTATAACAACTATTTGGAACTTTTATCTTTACAGGACGCGTATTTTTAAGACCGATGAGAATCCCGTATACTGAGACGAACCGTTAGCCCGCCTTTTATAGTCGCTAGGATTAGATTATTATGACTTCCAATACACCATCGAGTACTATTCGCCAGCGCGTACAAAAGCGACTGCAGAGCGTTGCGAAAAGCCGCCGTGTAAAAAAAATTAATAAACTTGTCAGGACGGCACGTTTTGGCAAGCTGTACCTCATTGTTTCACTCATCGTTTTGCTTCTTTCCGTGCTTCTATGGTCGATTTTAAGTTCGCGTGTTCAACAGGCGAATGCCGATCAGCTTATTGACGCCTATTTTTTCCAGTCTTCAAAAGTGTTTCACGGTGCGATTTTTCCTAATCAGCACACATTCTTATTTAAATGGCCCCTGTTCTATGTACTAAAACTATTTGGATTTTCGTCAGCAAGTTTCATAGTCACTAGTGTTGCCTGTGTGCTCGCAACGGTTGGAGCCGTAGCTTGGCTGTTATCGCGCATAGAACGACGACCGCTGGTTTTGGGAACAATTTTGCTCGCACTAGCGTCGGTTCTGATAATGGTTCCAACGCAACCTTATCCGGGCGCGCTGCTACCCGTTAACATGGCCATGGTAACGACCCGAAATCTTGAATACGTGTTGTATCTAGGAGGCCTTGGATTGCTATTGCGCGCCAAATCAGCCAGAAGCAAACAGTTTTGGCTCGCAATACTTGTGCTCGGCTTACTCTTTGCAAGTGACAAGTTATTTTTAGATTTAGGAGTGGCGGCATCAATAATTGCGCTAATTATCTACGCCCTTAAACAGCGCTGGCACCAGGTTAGCCTGTCTGTAAACTGGCTGCTTTGTACTGTTGGCGCCGCAGTTGTAGCAACCGTCCTGATCGCGCTTATTAGCTCAGGTGGCATAGCCCACACTTCGGCAGGAACGGGGACAGGACCCTACGGATTTATTGCTAGCGCCAAGAACTTAGTTCTGGGTGTTTTTTACGCCATCACCGGTTTGTTTACTAACTTTGGTGCAAATCCCGCCTACAACGCAACGACACTGGCTCAGCTTCCAGGTCATACGCTTCATAATCTCGCGAACGTAAGCATATTTAGCTATATAACTAATATTTTGGTTTTTAAAACTGCGTGCGTAGCGATGTATCAGATATTTATCGCAAGTTTTAGAAAGCGCAGTGACAAATTAAATCGAACTAACCCGTACAGATTTTCAGTATTATTAATTTGGACTTCACTGGCTGCACTGGCAGCATTTATTCTTACCAATCACTATTATGTGGTGGATGCTCGCTACCTGAGCATCGTACTATTTGCTGGTTTTGTATCATTGGCAAGCTACTCTTGTGGGCGTAAGCAACATGCGGTTAGCCTCGTAGTGGTGGGCATTCTGCTATTTATAAGTGTTGTCGCCGGTATCTCGACAGTAGTTGGGAATTATCATAACGACAAGCGAGCATTTAATGACGTGAGTCAACGCAATCAACGTGTGGCTCAGGTGCTGTCAAATCACACGGTTCAGGTTTTGGTGGGTGATTATTGGCGCGTGGTACCGATTAAAGCTGTCACCGGTCACCAGCAGACAGTTATGCCACTAGAGAGCTGCACCGCTCCTCGTGAAGTGCTCACGAGTAAAGCATGGCAGCCAACTCTGCATGGCCACAGTTTCGCGTATTTACTAACAATCGATACTGGATTAACTGGTTATCGTCCGTGTAATCTTCAACAAATTATCAATGCCTATGGCAAACCAAACGCTAGTGCCTTAATTGCTGGTACACTTGCTCAGCCGAAAGAACTCTTATTGTTTTACGACGCGGGCATAAAAGACGATACTGGGAAAGGTAAAACCATACCGATTCCTTCAACAGTTCTGCCGATCTCCTTAGACTCTTTGCCAAATGTTTCATGTTCCGGCCCGACTGTTATGAATATCGTGGCGCATGAGGACGACGACCTACTTTTTATGAATCCTGACACCATGAATAGTATTAAGACTGGCGATTGTGTACGAACAGTTTATATAACGGCGGGAGATAGCGGATTTGGCTCGGGCTATTGGCTGTTAAGGGAACGTGGTTCAGAGGCAGCCTATGCCAAGATGATTGGAGTGAATGATGTTTGGATTGAGCGCATCGTTAGCTTGTCCAGTCATGCCTATATTACGGTTGCAACTTCCAAAGCCAACCCAAAGATATCCCTGATCTTTATGCACTTACCAGACGGCGGTATACACGGAGATGGATTTGCTCCGTCGCGTTTCGAAAGCCTCTCAAAACTTTATAACAACAATATAAAATCAATACAAAGCGTCGATAATCAATCCACCTATACGAGCGCAGAATTAACTGGCTCACTCACTTCGCTCATGCATATATTCCAGCCGGCTGAAATACGAACCCAGAGTGATTATGTGAGTAATGTTTATCCCGATCATAGCGACCACATGACCGTCGGACGCTTTACGAACCGAGCATATAACGTGTTTGAGACTGAGCAATACAATAACGAAGTCTATATACCAATTAAATACTACATAGGTTATCCGATTCATGATATGCCGGCTAATATTGGTGACGCCGATTTAAACGCCAAAACTGCGATCTTCATTACCTACTCGCAATACGATGGCAGCGTCTGTGACTCAGTCGAGCAGTGTAGCCATGAAGCTACCTACGGCTCATACCTCGCGCGCCAATATCAAAATCCGTTCTAGGCAGTTGTAGGGTGCTCAGCAGACAGGAAAACTTGGGCTTCAACAACCGCGCCACCGAAGTCTCTGGCGTGGTAACGCTGTTCATGGCGTACTAGCAGCTCTGGCTTGTTATCTGGCTGGTTGTCGACAACAATTTCATGACCTAGCAAACGATCTCCAGGTAGTAACATTAGGGCGTAGCTTGCGGTTCCAAAGGGTGTAGGTACATTGTAAGCACCCAAGCTACGGCCAAGTCGATTAGCACTATCGACTACAGTGTCTAATGTAGATTGCAACGGGTGTGTTTCAGCGCTGTTAACAGTACGTACGGAAGGAATTGTACGACCTCGATGTTCATACGCGATAAAAGCGTAAAGACTGGCGTGGGTCTTGTTAAATACAAAGAAACCACGATCCCCATCTGGAGATTCAGTATCAAAGCGCCAATCTGTTTCGTAATACGAGACCACGCCACGAGGCAGTAGCCGCAAAAGCCCGCGCTCGTTCATTAAACCGGCTGCTCTTTCAAGTAGCTCAAAACGTACCGTTTGGGCTGGATGCACAGATTCAGGAGAAGCTATCATTTGTGTTATTTTAACACCAAAACTAAGATTAATCAATTAATAGTTAGTTGATATTCAAGATTTATTTTGCAGAACGAGCCTACCTGACTTACGTTGCCATTGCACTCAAAAGATGTGAATTTCACAAACGACATCTAGAGCGCAGTTTACGTTAGTTTGGTATCATATAGACTACATGGAAGAGCAAATCGTACTAGTCGATGACAGGGGTACAGTATTAGGCCAGGCGCCAAAACTGGCTTCGCATCACGCGAAAACACCGCTTCACTTGGGTTTTTCGTGCTACCTTTTTGATACACAAGGTCGTTTCCTGCTCACGCAGCGGGCACATGGCAAGAAGGTTTGGCCAGGCGTCTGGACCAACACGGCTTGTGGACACCCAGCCCCTAACGAGACAACTCCAGACGCAGTCAAGCGGCGATTGTCTTACGAACTTGGAATTACGGAAATAAGTGATATTGCGCTGATTGAAGCAGATTACCGTTACAAGACTGATCCGTTCAACGGTATTATCGAAAACGAGATTTGTCCGATTTATATCGCACGTGCGCTGCAAGCTCCTTCGCCTAACCCTGATGAAGTTGAAGCCTATCTTTGGCAGACGTGGGAAGATACTCGGCAACAATTGCAGTCTAGCGATGAAAAATATTCGTATTGGTTCCGACAACAATTTACTCTTGTCGATAAAAACCCGTTGCTTCCTCGCTATCTAGAAGGTTCGTATGGGCAACACTAAACTAACAGCGCATAAAACACAAAAACCGGCATTAAACGGCGCTTTATTGGGTGAAGTAGCGTGTGATGTTGACGGTGTGCTGAGCTCGTACTTTAAAGATCAATTATCCCGCGCGGATCAACACTTCTCACATCATCGTCTATGGGAGAATTATCAGACAGTTATCATGGCAGGGGGAAAGCGTTTACGACCATATCTAGTTGTATTGGGCTATCTGGCCGGTGGTGGCACGTACAACGAAGCCATTATCGATGTAGCGACGGCGTGGGAACTGTTGCACCAAGCGATGTTAATCCACGATGATATCATTGATCGCGACTACATTAGACGTGGTGTTTCCAATGTCAGCGGATTATATCGCAGGCAGTATAAAGTTCCCAGTGATCACACGATAGACGTGGGCCATTATGCTGATAGTGCCGCATTATTGGCAGGTGATTTGGGCATCTCTGGTGCTTATCAGCTGATGATTAACAGCGATTTTCCGGCAGAAAAAAAACTGCTCATCACCCAAACCTTTGGTCGTGCGATTGAGCGAGTTGTTATGGGCGAGTTGCAGGATACAGAAGCTGCGCTAGAACCAATTGGGACTGCCAATGCTCGACTGATCGCTGAATTAAAGACTGCCAGCTATAGTTTTGTTGGTCCACTAGTAAGCGGCGCGCAGCTAGCCGGTGTTAATGAGGTTACCATTGCTCAATTTGAGAAGTTTGGTGATGCGCTCGGCATAGCGTTTCAGCTTCGAGATGATTGGCTCGGTCTATTTGGTGATAGTCTGGCGACGGGTAAATCAATTGATAGTGACGTGCAAGAAGGCAAGCAGACATTACTTGTAGAATATGCTTATGAGCGGGCCACATCCGTTCAGAAAAAAATTCTTGAACATATAGTCGGCAAACTCGATGCTACTCCCGAGGAAGTTGATGAAGTTCGTGAAATTGTAACCGCAAGTGGTGGTAAGGCGGCTGTTGAAGCCCTGATTGACCAATATACGCATGCTGCCCAAACTACGTTGCATGCTATGGCCATAGATAGTGATGCTAAAACTATGCTTGATGCGCTAAGCGAGCGACTACTACAGAGACAGAATTAATGGATAGCTACACCGCCTCGGCCTATGCTGCAAGCAAAGCAATGACAAATCAGTATTCTAGCTCGTTTGGGCTGGCAATTAAACTTTTCCCGAGTCAAATACGCCAGCATATCTATAATATCTACGGTTTAGTTCGCTTGGCGGACGAGATTGTTGATACGTACAATGGCAAGAATGCTGGCAAGCAACTTGATGATCTAGAATCAGAAACTTACAACGCGCTTAAAACAGCCTATAGCACAAATCTTATAGTCCACGCTTTTGTTCAAACCGCTAACTCAGTAGGCATTTCAAAGGCGCTGATTAGCCCATTCTTTGCAAGCATGCGTGCCGATCTTAAGCCCAAAGCGCGCTTTACGAGTCGTCACTACCAAGACTATATTTATGGCTCAGCTGAAGTGGTCGGTTTGATGTGTTTGAAGGTATTTTGCGAGGGAAACGACGCCCAGTATACGAATTTGATACCGGGTGCGCGTGCATTAGGCAGCGCTTTTCAAAAGGTTAACTTTTTGCGTGACATTGCAGCTGACTACAGCGTGCTCGGTCGCTACTATTTCCCGACCTCTGATTTTGACCATTTTGACGACGATCTCAAAGAAGCAATTGTCAGCGAAATTGGCCAAGAATTTACGATAGCTAGACTGAGTCTACTACAAATGCCACCGGCTATTCGGCATCCAATCGGTGCGGCCTATAATTGTTATGTTGTGCTTCTAAAACGACTTGCCAAAACCCCTGCCAATGAGCTAAAACAGCGACGAGTCAGGATAAACAACGCCCGAAAACTTGAAGAAATAAAACTAGCGCGCATAGGTATATATAGGCGAGCAGCGTAATGCCAGAACAGAAGAAAGTAATTATTATTGGGGGCGGTATTGGTGGTTTGGCTACCGCAAACATTCTCGCCAAAGCGGGCTTGAGCGTTCACGTCTACGAATCCAACTCGCAACTCGGTGGCAGGACTGGCCTGCTCGAGTCAGGCAGTTTTCGATTTGATACGGGACCTTCATGGTATCTCATGCCCGAAGTTTATGAACAGTATTTTCGCTTAGTCGGCCATGATGTCGCGAAGCACTTAGACTTGCGTAGACTTGACCCTGCCTATCAGGTTTTTTTTGGTGATTCGTCGAAGCCCGAACAAGTCACAGGTAGTTTGACGGTCAACCGAGAGCTATTCGAACGCCTGCAGCCTAATTCTGGTACAAAATTTGACGCGTATCTGGCGCGTTCGGCGTTGGCGTACCAAGTTTCGCTCAAGCATTTCTTATATAATCCGTTCACATCAGTAAAGACACTGGTCAACGCGTCAGTAGCAAAGCATTTGCCAAGTCTTGCGCAACTAACCACTCGTTCCTTACACAGTTATGTAAAACGGTATTTTAGTGATCCAAGGGCGCAGCAGCTACTAGAATATCCATCAGTATTTTTAGGGGCGTCACCCTATATGGCGCCAGCACTATTTAGTTTGATGAGTTATCTAGATTTTAGCCAAGGCGTGTACTATCCCATGGGAGGCATGTACAACATTGTCAACGCGCTCACTTCCATCGGAAAACAGCTCGGTGTGACATATCACGTCAATGCGCCCGTTGATAAGATAGTGATACAGGCAGGACAAGCAACAGGAGTGAAGCTGGAAAGTGGTGAATCCCTTAAGGCCGATATCGTCATTTCAAACGCTGACCTGCATTACACTGAAACAAAGTTAGTTGAAGCTAAGTACCAAAGCTATCCCGAATCATACTGGCAGAAGAAAAAACCAGGGCCTTCGGCAATCTTGATATATCTCGGCGTGAAGGGCAAGCTGCCGCAATTACAACATCACAACTTGTTATTTATAGATAATTGGCAGTCGAATTTTGACGACACATTCAAACGAAAAGTCTGGTCGCAGCCAGCATCATTGTACGTTTGCATGTCGAGTGCGACAGATCCTTCAGTAGCACCAAAAGGTCATGAAAACCTGTTTATCTTAATCCCGGGGCCATCAGGAGAAGTAATGAGCGATAGCGAGCTTGAGGCACATGCCGCTAGCTACATTGATCAATTTGCCAAAAAAATCGGTGAACCGAAACTTCGTGAACGAATTGTTTATCAAAAGATTTTTGGTCCGTCACAATTCACCGAGCAATATCATGCATGGGAAGGCACGGCTCTTGGTGCCGCTCATACACTGCGCCAAAGTGCTTTTTTCCGTCCGAGCAACCGTAGTAAAAAAGTTAAAAACCTGTATTACGTTGGTGCAGGTGCACAGCCCGGAATTGGAGTGCCATTATGTCTGATTAGCGCCGAGTTAGTTTATAAGCATATTATTGCCGACAACAGCGCTGGCCCGCTCCAGAAAATCACTCAAATTGGAGACAAATATGTTTGAGCAGTATCTTTACGCCTCTGGATTGTTGCTAACGATTGCATGTTTACTGATGGTCGATTATCGCTGGAAATTAGCCATATTTAACAATCGAAACCGAGCATTAAAAACTGTTGGCTTTGGTGTTGCGCTCTTTGCGGTGTGGGATGTTTTAGGCATTAGGGCGCATATTTTTTATACTGGTTCAGCTTCTGTTATTACTCGAATATTTCTCATTTCACAGTTCCCGCTCGAAGAGTTGTTTTTCTTAGTCGTGTTGGTCTATACCACATTACTGTTTTGGCGCAGTTTGGAGCGCTGGGTATGAGAAGCTACGTGGTATTGAACTGGATTGTACTTATTATTTTGGCTGTAACATTTATTGTTAGAAAACCCGCTATTATATGGAAGCGCTTTTGGATATTGTTGATTGCTATGACATGTTTGACGATTATCTTTGATAATCTAATTATTAGCCTCCATATCGTCGCGTATAACCCGCAACATCTGATCGGCATTCATCTAGGCAAAATGCCAATTGAGGATTTAGCGTATACGATTGGAGCTTGTCTACTAGTGCCATTACTCTGGGGGAAAGACACGCATGTTACATGATATTAGGCAGCTGATCATAAGCTCACGTCCGATCTCATGGGTCAACACGGCCTATCCGTTCGTGGCTGGATACTTAGTAGCCACCCATCAACTGACACTCACGACAGTAATCGGGGGGTTATATTTTCTGATCCCGTACAACTTAATGATGTATGGGATTAACGACGTATTTGACTATGAGTCAGATTTGCGCAACCCACGCAAAGGTGGGATTGAGGGCGCGTTATTGAGCCGTCATTTGCACCGAGTGACAATCATCAGCTCAATCGCTTTAAGCGTACCGTTTATTGTTTACTTGTTATTACAGGGAAGTTTAGTATCAAAACTCGTGCTCATCTATGTAGTGTTTATGGTGTTGGCGTACAGTATGCCAGTTTTACGCTTCAAAGAGCGTCCCTTCCTTGATTCGTTTACGTCGAGTACGCACTTTGTTGGACCGCTTGTATATGCTTTGGTCTTGACGGGTTGGCATACGAAGTATTGGCCGTATGTTTTGGCATTCTTCGCCTGGGGAATGGCAAGTCATGCTTTTGGGGCAGTGCAAGATATTATTGCCGATAGAGAAGCTAAGATCGCCTCCATTGGCACAGTTTTAGGTGCTCACAAAACTGTTATCTTCGCCGCAGGAATGTATCTGGTTTCGAGCGTTTTGCTAGCAACACGTGGGCCATCCGGACTTGCTGTCGCATGCTTGGGACTTCTGTATTCAGCCAATGTACTCCGTTTTTGGCAAGTGACTGATAAAACAGCCGAACAAGCTCACGACGGTTGGCGAACTTTCCTATGGCTCAATCAACTGAGCGGTTTCGTCATTACGGTCATCCTGATTCTCTATTTCAGGAATGCGTAGTTACCAGGCACAGTCTTAGTTCTTACGATTCGCGAGTGTCTTTTTAAAAATAAAGAGCGGCAATACTAAACTTGCGACTAGCGAGCAAACCCAAATAATGATAGTCGCGTATATCCAGGTACTGAGGCCAGTGATATGTAAACCGTTTGTAAGTACCGACGTTAGAACCAAGCCTACAAGTGTTGTTACCAGCGCGATACCGCCAACAAGTGAAGGAACATTGGTCAGCGCAATTTTCAAGATAAGCGGACTCGCCACAACTTCAATAAGCGTAAAGATAATTACTACGACGATGAAGGAAAGCGCGTCAACTGAAAAACCATCAAGCCAGGCTGCTGCAATAAGTAAACCAACGGCATTAGCTAGGAGCTGTAAACAAATCCTGGCAAGTAATCGAATCATCACTATTGTCTCCCTTAATTGATATAATAGTAGACCCAAACATTAGTTCTGGGAAGTGACGATTTTAATTACGGTAACCACGCATTGCATGAAAGTAGTATGCACCAGCCCAAAAGTACAATCAGCGAGAATCTAAACACTTGACGAGCCCAACGACTATCGTCAGTAGTCTTAAATCCGTCCGATGCTTTTTTAAGCCACACCAACCCTAGCGCTAGCATGAGCGTAAGATATACCACACCGGTATAACCTTTTACGGTAAGCAAACTTGATGTAACAACGAAGAGCAAAATGTAGATAAAGATCTGACGCTTCGTAGCTACAATGCCTTCTTTGACTGGTAGAACAGGTAAATGCGCTGCCGCGTAATCCTTACGCCTATTGATGGCTATGGCATAAAAATGGGGCATTTGCCAGACGGCCATTATCAAAAATAGTAGCACGGCTGCCATGTCAAAATTATTTGTCACTGCTACGTAACCTGCCACTGGCGGTACCGCGCCGGAGATACTGCCGACAAGTGTGCTGTGCACTGATTTTCGCTTCACAAAGCCGTAGATTATAACGTAATCGACAAGTCCCACAGCTCCCACGAGCACAGTCAGCCAGTTAGTACCGAGTGCTAGTGCTACAAAACCCAGAATGCCGAGTATAGTGGCGAAAATGAGAGCCTGAGAGCCCGAAATTTTACCAGTGACGGTAGCACGGTACATCGTGCGTTTCATTTTGGCATCAATGGAGCGGTCGATGTAGTTGTTAAAGACACAGCCCGAAGCAATGACCAGCGACATTCCGACCATTACAGCTAACAAAATCGCAAAGTTTACATGTCCATTTGCTGCGAGCAAAAAGCCAGCTAATCCAGCCAGTGCATTGCCATAAATAATGCCCGGTTTAGTTAGCTCATAGTACGCTTTAAACGATGCTATGGCTTGACCCCTTCGTCATGAAGTAAGAAATTTTCGCTTTGGTGCGCGGTCATACCGTGATAATTAAGATTCGCCATAATCCAAAGCGAGCCAATCACCAATATGCCAACGATTATTAACATAAAAGCAAAGACGGTTAAGTTCCAACGCGGTTTTGATTCTTGGCCCAAATGGAGGAAGAAGAGTAGCTGAACTAATAGCTGAACCACGGCGAGGCTAACAATGGCGAAAACTAATCCCCAACCATGAAAGATTCCGTGGACCACTAGCTGATAGGCGGCTAAAGTACAGATGATCGATAGCGCAAAGCCGAGCGAATACGAGGCGACACTTCCACGGCTGGCACCTGAAGCATCAGTGGTGACTATATGCTTAGTACTCATACGTTACTCACTCCCATTAGATAAACGATCGTGAAGATGAATATCCAAACGATATCAAGAAAGTGCCAGAAGAGGCTGAGTAGTGTCAGACGACGCACGTTTGCAGCCTGCAGGCCGCGGCGCGATAGCTGATAGATGATAACACCCATCCAGAGCAGACCGGTCGCGATGTGTAGCCCGTGCGTGCCTACAAGCGTGAAATATGACGACAGGAATCCACTACGGCGCCAGCTATTGCCCTCATGGGCTAAATGACGGAATTCTGTTAGCTCCATAACCAAGAAACCGAGGCCGAGAAGGGCAGTAATGATGAGCCAAAAAATAACTTGGCGCTTGGCCTTATTGTGAACTGCCAATATAGCCAAACCAACAGTGAAGCTACTAGTAAGTAGCAGTAACGTTTCAACCAGAATATATGGCAAGCTAAATAACTCAGTGGCGCTCGGTCCGCCGTTGGTGTTGTTATGTAGCACGGCATAGGTAGCAAACAGGCTCGCGAATAGCACACAGTCGGTCATCAGGTAAACCCAAAAACCAAAGGTTGTCTTGGCGGCGACTGCTTGTTCGTGCTCTGAAATGGCAGCTACATGTGTGCTCATGCTCGGCCTTTCGCGCTGTGTGCTGCTTCCAAACGGGCAATCTCAGTGGCCGGAACGACATACTCTGTATCGCTATCTGATGTTCTGATAATGATCATCAATATCACGCCCAACAAGCCAATTGCAGCTAACCAAGCTATATGCCAGATTGCGGCGAATCCAAAACTGCCCGCAAAAAACGCAATGTATATTCCCATAGCTGTGTTTTTGGGTAACTCAATATCTTCATATTTAATCGCAACTGGTTTTGATTTTGGTGATTGCTTAGCAACCCAGAATGGATCTCGCGTAGTGACTTCGGGAATGACCGCGAAGTTATAGTATGGGGCTGGAGAAACGGTTGACCATTCCAATGTGCGACCATTCCATGGATCACCTGTCGTGTCCAAATTATTTTTGCGCTGAATAATACTGACTACAAACTGTAGGATTTGTACAGTGACTGCTAAACCTATAAGTAAGACACCAACTGCCGCGACAATAAAGAGCCGTTGCCAGCCCATAGATGCGTCGTAATGATCAAGTCGTCGAGTGGCTCCCATCAACCCTAAAATATAGAGCGGTACGAATGCGGTTACGAAACCGACAACCCAGAGCCAAAAGGCGTAGGTTCCAAGGCGTTCATTTAGTTTGAAGCCAAATATCTTCGGGAACCAATATGTAATGCCCGCGAAGTAGCCGAAGACGACACCGCCAATAATCATAGTGTGGAAATGTGCCACCAAGAATAAGCTGTTATGCAGTTGGAAGTCAGCAGGTGGAACCGCCATAATGACGCCAGCCACACCACCGATCGTAAAGGTTACGACAAAGCCCAAAAACCATAGAATCGGTGTCGTAAGTTTAATTCGCCCTCGATACATCGTGAACATCCAGTTGAAAACTTTCACTCCGGTTGGTACAGCTATAACCATTGTCATGACGCCAAAGAACGCGTTCACATTGGCACCTGCGCCCATAGTAAAGAAGTGGTGCAGCCAAACCAGGAAGGACAAAAGTGTAATAGCAATCAGCGCTATAACCATCGAAGTATAGCCAAATAGATATTTCCGGCTGAATGTTGCCACTACTTCAGAGAAAATACCAAACGCGGGCAAGATAAGAATATATACCTCAGGGTGACCCCATGCCCAAATAAGGTTGACGTACATCATTGGATTGCCGCCACCAAGTGCTGTGAAGAAATGCATTCCGAGTGTTCTGTCTAGGGCCAATAAGGTCAGCGTCACGGTAAGAATAGGGAAGGCAAAAATCACGAGGACCATGCTGCACAACACGCTCCAAACAAAAATTGGCATTTTCATAAGGGTCATCCCAGGCGCGCGCATCTTAATAATCGTCGTGAAGAAGTTTACACCTGATAATAAGCTACCAATGCCAGCAATTTGGACACTCCAAATCCAAAAATCCACGCCGGCGCCAGGACTATAAGCAAGTTCTGACAATGGAGGGTATGCCAACCAGCCAGTTGCTGCGAAGCCACCGATTACTAATGACATATTTGCCAGCACGATTCCCGCCATATAGAGCCAAAAACTAGTTGAGTTCATAAACGGAAACGCGACATCTCGCGCGCCAATCATGAGCGGTACGACGAGGTTAATGAGGCCGAACATGAGACCCATAGCCACGAAGAAAATCATAATCGTGCCGTGTGCCGAAAGTATCTGTTGGAAGTGATCGGCAGATAAGAATCCGTGATTTGAACCTGCTGATAAAGCCTGCTGGCCGCGCATCATTAAAGCGTCAACGCCTCCACGGAGTAACATTCCGATAGCGACTACGATGTACATAACGCCAATTTTTTTAGGGTCAACGGAAGTCAGCCACTCTTTCCATAGCCATGTCCAACGCTTGAAATAAAAGAGTGCACCAATAATGCCTAAAACGGCAAACACAAGCGATAACTGCGCACCAATAATTACCAAGCCACCTTGGTATTGGTGGACATCCAGTCGTCCCAATAATCCCGCAAAGATATTCATCTGCCCGCCCCTTGTGTTGATAATGTCCCAGCTGCGGTCACCGCTTCCGGTGCAGCCAAGGGCATGTACTTCATGACTATCGTATCATATAGATCGATGGCGGTACTTGAGTAATTCGTCACCGGTGTAGTCGAAGGTTTGACCAAGCTGTTATACACGTTAAACGTTAAAGCATTGGGTGCTTGTTTGACGCTGCTAACCCAAGCGTTGAAGTCATCGTTGCTACTTGATTGCGCGACAAATTTCATACTGGCGAAACCGGATCCACTAATATTTGCCGAAGAACCGTGATACATACCAGTCTTGTCAGCTACAAGATGGAGATGTGTGATCATACCGCTCATGGCATATACCTGACCACCAAGTTGAGGGAGCCAAAACGAATTCATCGGCGCGTCGGATGTGATTTCGAAATTAATAGGCGTGTTCTCAGGAATGCGGAAATAATTGACGGTCGCAATATTTTGGTCAGGATAAATAAACAGCCATTTCCACTGCAGTGCGACTACCTGAATGGTCATCGGCGGGGTTGTGCTGCTGATGGTGCGATATGGGTCGAGCTGATGCGAACTCTGCCAAGTAACGACTGACAAAATGATAATTAAGACAAGAGGGATTGCCCACCATACTAATTCAAGCGCACTATTGTGGCTCCAGTCGGGCGTGTAAGACGCTGACGTGTTATCTTCACGGTATTTCCACACGAAGCTGAAGAGTAATATAAAAACCGGGATGACAACTACGAGCGATAATGCCGTCGCGAAAAATATAAGGCTACGCTCTTTGCTGGCGATCATCCCTTCGGGACTCAGAACGGCGATCGTGTGACCGTGCATAAGTGCCGATAACAATAGGCCACCCGCCAAACAATAGGCTATCACTCCGAGAAAGATTTTTTTATTCACTACGGTAAGACCGTCCCCATTCAGGCTTAACTACTATGTCGCTTAATCTCACGCACGTTCACCCCCGAGTGAAACGTAAGCATAATAACTTTTACTATAGCACTTATTAAGCCAAAATCACGCAATATAAAAAGGCCCTTCTATACGGGCCTTTTCATTATTTTTATTATACGTTAATCGACGAGTGCATCACCGTGGACTAAGAGGGCGTAGATGACCGTTACATCCAATGCGATGATCAAAAGAGACCAGATTGGGTAGTAAGGAATGAACGCCATCCATGCGAGTGCGCTCAAGAGTGCCATCAAGGCACCAACGACGCGTCCCCACATCTTGCCAGCTAGGACTGCACCAGCGGCAAGTAAGACTACGACACTAAGGATTAGGTGAACCCAACCCCAGGTTGTTAAGTTAACGTTTATTAGGTAGTTTGGTGTTGTAACGTAAAAGGACCCTTTGACAAGTGCTGTTAGCGCATCGAAGATTCCGAGGAATCCTGATAGCAACATCATAAATGCAGCGAAACCGACCCAGCCGGTCCAGCTCTCATTAGTTTTTTGCTTAACCATTGCACGCCTCCTAAAAGTTAGTACTAATCTGATTGTCTTCCTGCGTTAATTGTTTGTCAACGATTTTGTAGACTAGTGTCAGCTAGCACTATACATTCAGTTTCACGATGGTTGAATACTCGCTAGACGACATCGTTTGCCAGTAAGGCATATAAAGTATAAGGAGACGAAAAGAGAGAATTGATATATATTAACGGTATGAAGAAATGGGGCATGGTTTCGATTTTGGCGGTGGCTCAGTTCGTGATGGTGCTCGATAGTACTGTCATGAATGTTTCAATTAGTACTGTCGTAAAAGATCTCGGCACCACAGTAAACGGTATGCAAGCTGCGATTACTTTCTATACCCTAACCATGGCATCACTGATGTTAATCGGCGCAAAGTTGTGTTCGAAATGGGGACTGATGCGAGCTTTCGTGATTGGCTCAGTCATCTACGGCATCGGATCGTTTATTACGGCAATTTCGCAAAACCTTTCGACTTTGATGCTGGGCTGGTCATTTATTGAAGCCATCGGTGCTGTCCTCGTTATCCCCGCCATCGCAGCCTTGGTGGCGGTCAACTACAAGGGCAAGGACCGCATTACAGCCTATGCCATTATCGGTGGTGTGAGTGGTGCCGCAGCCGCAGCGGGTCCATTAATCGGTGGTTTTATGACTACCTATCTATCGTGGCGCTATGTATTCTTCGCAGAGTCAATAATTATGATTTTTGTACTGCTGCTATCTGGTCGATTCAAAGTCGCAGTAAAGCCCGTTAAACAGAAGTTTGATATTCCAAGTGCAATTTTATCCGCCAGCGGTATGTGCCTACTAGTGTTTGGTATGCTGCAAAGTAAGGTCTGGGGCTGGGTGCAGCCTATCACCGAGCCGACAATTAATGGCCATGCGATTGCGCCATTTGGAATCTCAATCGTGGCGTACTTGCTCGTTTCGGGTGCATTAATTCTCTACTTCTTTTACATTCGTCAACAAAAACTTGAAGCAGAAAAACGTAACCCGTTGCTCCAAGTGTCGATGCTCAAAATCCGCCGTTTACGTGCGGGTTTGAGCGTATTGCTGTCACAGTACTTAATTGTAGGCGCGGTATTCTTTGTCGTACCAATTTATCTACAAATGGTGGTAGGCTTGGACGCACTACAAACGGGAATGAAATTAATACCATTGTCCGTGGCGTTGATACTGTTTTCCTTGGTCGGTACTAAAATGGTTGCTAAGCGAAGCCCCCGCTTTATTATTCGGGTTGGACAAGTGTTGCTCGTTTTGGGCTCCTTCAGTCTACTTGTTACAGTCAACAGAGATCTCACTGGCTTCCTATTCGCGACCGCGATGTTTTGCCTTGGAGCTGGCCTTGGCCTTTTGGCATCACAACTCGGAAATCTTAATATGTCGTCAGTTGACGAAAGTAAATCTAGCGAAGTGGGTGGTCTGCAAGGTACCTATCAAAACCTTGGGTCATCACTTGGAACTGCACTTATCGGAAGCGTTCTAATTACGGCGCTCACGGCCGGTTTTATAACCAATATTGGGGCGAGTGACTTGCCAGCTAGCACCAAAAACTATGTTGATACAACTGTTAAAACACTTCAGATTGTTCCAGCCAGTAGCGTTCAATCGTATGCTGAAAGCCAAGGTTCTACACCAGCGGACGCTGAACAGATCGCCAATATATATAAAGACGCTCAACTTCAGGGTCTTAAAGAAGCGTTATTCTTCCTGTTTATCATATCGATCATCGCAATTACTTTGAGTCGAGGTATCCCAGACGAGCTGGCAACTAGCAAAAAAGTTGCTTAATATTTTGTACTAGTGCGCCGAATCATATCTATAGTAGCTTGACAGGACTATACTATAAGTATGGATGATATACAGGTACAACGCATTCTCGCTGAGCTGAAAGCGGTAGGAGTAGGCAAGTTGGCATTACATACGCCCGAAAGCCATGAGCTAGCACGCATTTTACATCCGGATGAGCATATTGGAGGCGTTGTGTATGGAACTTATAGCGAGGGGCTAGCATGGCTAATAGCTACTGATAAACGCGTCATCTTCCTAGATAAGAAACCATTTTTTACGACTACTGATGAGATAACGTACGACATAGTAACCGGTGCTCGGTTGAATCATGCTGGCATGTTCAACTCAGTGGTGCTCCATACTCGTGTCAGCGAGTATGCGATTCGATTCGTAGGTGCTAAATCCGCTAAAACTTTCGTCAATTACATTGAGAGTCGCCGACTTGATAGCAAAAGTGGCGATCAAGCCTCGACTGCTACAACTCCGATTGCGGATGAGCCAATCGTGTCACTGCCTACGAGCACTAATGATGGTATTAACTTCTTACGAGAGCATGACTTAGCGGTGCTATCTACGGTTGACCGTACAGGTAACGTGCACGGCGCAGTAGTGTACTACCTAGTTGATAAGAGCAACTTTATTTACATCCTGACTAAATCAGGTACCGCTAAAGGCCGTGATGTTTATGTGCACGATCAAGTTGCACTGACTGTTCATGAGCCGGGGACAATGCAGACTGTACAATTACAAGGCATCTCGCGCGTCGAAACTGACCAGCTGGTCAAAGATAACGTGTTTCGTCAAATCGTTCAGGTTCGCACATATCGAGGCGATACACAGCTACCGCCTGTGACAAAAATTCACGAAGGCGCCTTCATGGTGATTAGGATTCGACCAACGACAATCGCCTACCACGATTACGCCAAAGTTGAGTAAAGCTTTACGACGCGATGAAGGAGCGCATGCCGATACTGCCGAGTTCTATTACTTTATTGAAATAGCTAAGCTGCTCTACGTGGTCCAATAATGTCATGGCTGTTAGCATTGGTCGATAATGATCATCCGTTGGCACTGCGAATGTTACCGCGCCTAATAAAAAGCACTGGCATTTTGGGGCTTGAGCGAAGCGGTTCCTTGAGATTTGCTAATTTGTCCATAAAATATTTCCTAGCTTAACTATGACAAAGTTGCGCATGGGAGTCGTTTAGAAGACCAAATTTAGAAGTTAAAAGCTCGATATGCTTAGCTCATATTTCACAACAAAAGGCTATTGTTTTGACGTCAATTTTGTACGATACTTAGCCTATAAGTTGGGGGAAACAACTAATGACCGAGCGCTCATTAGACACTATTAATCGCGGCCCATACCCGGAAGGTTTGCTAACACAAACAGACGAACTTATGGAGAGAGCTCATGCGCTAGGCTTGGCGGGCGATCATCTAGCGAAAAGAATTCTTGAGCGAAACGCTGAATTGTTGCTCAATGCATTTGACACCGCAATGCAAACTGGAATACCTGTTGATTCCGAAGCTGTTCAGCTTGAGTTACAAGGACTGGTAATACCGCTCCCATCAGCAGAACAGAGCGCAAGAGTTATACCGTTCCCAGTTCCTCGGCTGGCGTAAGCTTTAACATCTAAAATAATACGTTCCATGTTAGTCTAAAGCATATGCCTGTTATTCGATTCGCTAGTCATGATTACCGATACGCTTTAATTGGTCCGCTACTATGGGCCTCTAGTATTCAATACTTTATTGTACAAATAGTGGCTGCTCATGCGTGGCACACGAGCTACAACCTAATGCAAAATCCAATTAGCGATCTGGGAAATACCAGTTGCGCGGAGTACAGAAAAAGAATGGTTTGCTCGCCACAACACGGTTTCATGAACTTCTCGTTTGTAGTACTTGGTCTAACGATGGCAGTGGGCGCCGTCTTGGTTTGTCGGTTATTCGAAAGAACTAATGCACGTTCGCTTGGGTTTGCGTTGCTAATGTTGGCAGGAGCTGGAACGATGCTTGTCGGGCTATTCCCAGAGAACACCGTGAGCAGTCTGCATATCCTCGGCGCGGCATTACCGTTTTTATTGGGCAATATTGGCCTCATCCTGCTCGGGCTAGTTTTACCATTACCGCGTTTCTTGCGCTGGTTATCCATCTTCTTCGGGAGCATGGCACTCTTGGCTCTCGTGTTCTTTATGACAAATCAGTACCTTGGACTTGGGATAGGGGGTATGGAGCGAATTGTCGCTTACCCACAGACTATTTGGCTGATAGTTATAGGCTTCTATTTGCTGAGAAACAGGAAAGTTTGATCTAGTAACTCGTAGCATTCGTAAATTGCTGCGCCATGGATTCGGGGCTTACGCTGTTCTGCCACGAAGCCATGCAGCTAGGTATGTTCGACGATTTGTAAACTTGAAGCGTACGACCGTCACTAAGCGTAACAGACGAGGGTATCTCGTGAGGGCTGTAAGGGTTAGGCTCTGGCTCAATCTTTAATCGAACCAAATTGCTACAATTCATTACTGTCATCATTGGTGGAGCTATATAGTTTGTTGATGTCACGTCAGCTTCACTGAGCAAAGCTCCATTTTGGTCAGTTCGCATACCGTAAGCAATGGTTTTAGTCGTTTCGTTAAGCGGTAACTTAATCCTGAGCTCTGGGATAAAAACTTGCGCGCCCACAGGGTCGACAACGACCTTTTCAGTACTGAAATTGCTATTGACATCATTGTTGAGTAGTTGGACTGAACTAGTAAGCGCATCCAGCTGATTAGTAAGATCTCGAGTGCGTACCGATAGCACGATGATCGCGCCGATTAAAAACATGATAACAAGTCCGCATATGAGTAGCCACTTGGACTGTTCGAATGAATCTGTACTTGCTTTAGTCATATCCGAATTATACAGCAGGATACAATTAGCTGCCCCACGGCTAGATCAAAGTGATGGCAACCATTGGGTGCAGGCTAGCCGGTTCTAGGATTTCTACTAAGTAATATTCGAGCGTCTGATTTACAAACTTACGGCCCAATGTTGGCGCGAGCCTTATGTAGTTTTCTAAAAGATTAATCTCTTGTAGGGTGCCTGTTATCGACATGCTCTGATTCTTTGCGAAGTATAATTGACCGGTTAGCTTATCCCGCCAACAGTTATGAAGCGGTTGAATCTCATTGTACAAAACGCGTACGCGAACTTTCTTGCCCTGATAGGTCGCATTCGCCATCGCTCGAATTGAAGCAATACGATCAGCGCCATATTGCTCGATTTGCTCAGACTGCACTTTTTGTAAGTGAGCATCGAGGCTGGCACGTGTTAATTTTTCATGCTCTGCAAGCGGCACATCCTGTGGCAAGACATATGGTTGATTAGTTTGTCGAAATACGGCAAATTGCTGTAATGTAGTCAGCTCAGCTTGCGTAGCCTGAGCCTTAGCACCCTCTATGGTGCTCAATGTCATGAGTGCGGTTTGAAAATCAGCAATAAGTCCTGCGTCAGAGTTGGAAAGTTGATTAGTTTGGTTACGAGTGTGACGAAGTCTCATTACTATGCTTTATTTTGAACTTTGAAATGAAGTTTGCCGGCTAAGATTAGGTTACGCATTTTTCAAAACGGACAGGATATTTCCAGCGGGGTCCTTGAACCAAGCAATGTCAGGTCCGCGTTGCACAGTGATTCCACGAGCAATGCCTTTTTCATCGGTCAAACCGGCATATTGTTCAAAAACGATGCCTTGAGCAACGAGTTGATCAACAGCTTGGTCAATATCAGCTACAACAAAGTTCAAGATAGTAAAAGTGGCAGGTACGTGGTCGGATTTAGGGTAGACGAAAACATCAGTGCCAACAGCAAGCTGTAAAGTTAACCCCATTGGGCTTTCGGAGGTAGTAACACCCAGAACTTCACCGTAAAAAGCCGTAGCTGCGGCTAAATCATTGACCGAGAATCCACTAAACGCGTGCGTATCTTTGAACATGTCGCCCTCCTACAAGTAATGCGCTAATTATACGCTCACGACGCAACCTGAGCAGTCAAAAAACGTTACTAAAGATCCCATTTCCAGTCGCGGATTTCGGGCATATCAACACCATGCTCGTTGATGTAATTGGTGTGCTCAATCAGTTTCTTTTCCATCAGCTCCTTAAGCTCTTGAGCTTCCTGACCTTCGACTTTTGCACGGTCAATCACGTCTATGACTAGGTGAAAACGGTCCATGTTGTTGCGTACGGTCATGTCAAAGGCAGTTGTAATACTCCCTTCCTCTTTGTAGCCACGAACGTGTAGATTACGATTGGTGCGTCGATAGGTAAGTCGGTGAATGAGCCACGGGTAGCCGTGGAAGGCGAAGGTTATCTCTTTATCGCGCGTAAACAACTCATCATATTCCGGATCACTTAAACCGTGTGGGTGTTCTGTGTTTGGCTCAAGTCGCATAAGATCGACGATATTCACAACTCGAATCTTGATATTTGGCAGGTGCTTTCGCAAAATCGATACCGCAGCGAGTGTCTCTAGCGTTGGCACATCGCCAGCGCAAGCCATGACTACATCGGGCTCACCACCCTGATCGTTACTGGCCCAGTCCCAAACACCGACTCCACGAGAGCAATGCGTAACAGCATCTTCCATTGAAAGCCACTGGGGGCTATCGTGCTTGCCAGTAATCGTTAGGTTGATGTAGTTGCGACTGCGTAAGCAGTGGTCCATAACGGATAGTAATGTATTGGCATCGGGAGGCAAATAAATACGCACGACTTCCGATTTCTTATTCACGAGATGATCGATAAATCCAGGGTCTTGGTGCGTAAAGCCGTTGTGGTCTTGGCGCCAGACGTGCGATGTTAATAAATAATTCAATGACGATATATCAGTTCGCCAAGGCAACTCAGAAGACATTTTGATCCATTTGGCGTGCTGATTGACCATCGAATCAACAATCCTAATAAATGCTTCGTAACTATGGAAAATACCATGTCGACCTGTGAGCAAGTAGCCTTCAAACCAGCCTTGTGATTGGTGCTCGCTCAGCATAGAGTCTAAAACAGCTCCTGTGTTGGCTAAGTTCTCATCAGTTTCTTTTATGCGAGCTGACCATTGTCGATTTGTGGCTTCAAACACCGCTTCCATACGATTTGAAACGAGCTCATCTGGTCCAAATATTCGGAAGTTGTGTCGCTCATCGTTGAGCTTTATGATGTCCCGTAGGTATGGACCGAGGGCATGCACGTTACCTTCGTTACAAACGCTTGGGTAGGGAATATCTACTGCGTAATCACGAAAATCAGGCAAGTGTAATTCGCGAAGCAGGCTTCCACCGTTGGCATGACTATTGGCGCTCATTCGCTGGTCTCCGACTGGAGCCAGCTCCGCTAATTCAGGTAACAGATGCCCGCTGTCGTCAAATAGTTCCTCGGGCTTGTAGCTTTTAAGCCACGACTCCAAGACGGCAACATTCTGTGGATGCGCTTCATCAACGGCCAGAGGTACTTGGTGCGAGCGGAAATTACCTTCAACCTGATGGCCGTCAATGGTTTTTGGTCCGGTCCAACCTTTGGGTGATTTGAGAATTATCATTGGCCAACGTGGACGTGTAGTATCTTGGTTGTCGCGAGCGTTAGTTTGGATTCGCTTAATCTCGTTAACGGCCTCATCGAGTTTGGAAGCCATTAGTTGGTGCATGAGCTGAGGGTCGTCACCCTCAACGAAGTAGGGCGTCCAGCCGTAGCCACGAAACAGCTGCTCAAGTTCCTCGTGCTCGATGCGTGCCAGAATAGTTGGATTACTAATTTTGTAGCCATTAAGGTGAAGGATTGGCAGGACGACACCATCAGTTTTTGGATTTAGGAACTTGTTTGAATGCCACGCGGTAGCTAGTGGACCTGTTTCTGCTTCACCATCTCCAACCACGCATGCTACCACGAGGTTTGGATTATCAAAGACGGCGCCAAATGCGTGGCTCAACGAATAGCCAAGCTCGCCACCTTCGTGAATTGAGCCGGGGACTTGTGGTGATACGTGGCTCGACAAGCCTCCGGGAAAGGAGGACATTTTAAATAACTTTTTAAGCCCCGCTTCGTCACGCGTAACCTCAGGGTAATACTCACTAAACGTTCCTTCAAGGTAGACGTTACTGACAATTGCTGGACCACCATGACCAGGCCCAGAAACATAAATCATATTTAGTGCATTATTCTTTATGACGCGGTTCAAATGAGTATAAATAAAATTCTGACCTGGCGATGTGCCCCAGTGTCCGAGTAGCAGTTGCTTTACATGGGCAAGTTCAAGTGGCTGTTTGAGAAGGGGATTGTCCCTCAGGTAAATTTGCCCGACTGATAAGTAGTTAGCGGCGCGCCAATAGGCATCGATGTTTCTGAGCATGTCGGGGCTTAGTGGTACGTCAACTGAATCCATAGATTATTTCTCCCCTTCGTTTTGGTTTGTATCAATTGTTTCAAAAACTTGTTTCGCGATGATGCTGGCTTCATCTGTAGTAATAACGTGTACACCGACTCTGCTCTGCGCCGAGGAAATTAGTTCAGTGCTTTGCTCGTTGCTGGCCGAGTCTAGCTCTATGCCTAAGAAACCGAGACCATCGCAGACACGTGCCCGAATCACGGCGCTGCGCTCACCAATACCGCCCGAAAATATAACTGAATCAAGCCCGCCCAGTGTGGCGGCTAATGCACCGATTGCTTTTCTGGTTTGGTAGATGAATAAATCGATCGCTTCGGCGACGTTTGGATTAGTAGATTCGTGCTGTAAAAGTGTATACATGTCTGCTGATAACTCCGATACCCCAAGCAGTCCAGACTCGTAGTTCACAAGATGCGTGAATTCTGCTGGTGTCATACCGTGCTGCTGGTACATATAGCCAGCAATACCAGGATCAAGATCGCCAGAGCGTGAACTCATCACGACACCTGATGCGGGCGTGAAGCTCATAGTCGTGTCGACTGGCTGGCCCCGATGCGTCGCTGCTAAGCTAGCGCCACTGCCTAAATGAGCGAAGATAATTCTGCCGTTAGCCGCATCTTCACCGGCAACTGCTCGAAAGGCGGCCAAGAGTGCGGTATACGATAAACCATGAAAGCCATAACGACGGAGACCCTCAGCCTCGTATTTACGAGGTAAACCCAACAACTGCGCGACGCGTGGTAAATCATGGAAAAATGCAGTGTCAAAACACGCCACGTGTGGGATGTTAGGATATTGTTCGCGCAAAACGCATATCAGTTGTAGGGCGGCCGGCGTATGTTCTGGGTCGAAGTTGGCGAATGACTGTAAATCGGCTTCAAGTTTGTCATCAATAAGTGCTGGCTCAGTGTGGCGTGGCCCACCATGCACGATACGATGTCCGACTGCTGCAAGCGATTGAGCCGAAACAGCCTCATTCAGCCAATGCATCAGCGTCTCAACGGCGGTCGCTTGATCTGTCATGCCCAAGTCTATAGTTTCAGTATTCTCTGACGAGCCATGAACACTGAAGACAGTATTTGTCTGACCAATCCCCTCGATTGAAGCACGCAAAACTCTTTCGAGCTGGTTTGTGCTATCGGAAACTAAAAATAAGTCGAGCTTGATACTCGACGAACCGGCATTAATCGTTAAAATTTGTGTGTTTGTGCCCACCATCTTATGATACCAGAGTTAAGCGTTAGCGGTGTGACTTAGGTCACAAGACTTCGATAATGTGGTGAGTAACAAGCTAGCGTTAGTATAGGAACGGAATAATTTGCTTGGTGCGCTGCTGGTATTTTTTATAGTTACTGCCAAAGTGCTCGAGTAACTGATGCTCTTCGTAGTTTAGCTTGATCATAAAACTTATAAAGTCGGATAAAACTGCTATACAAGCGCCAATCGTGCCGTGTACTAAAGCCGTGCCCAGAAACATCATAGTAAGACCGGTATATATAGGATGACGAGTAATTGAGTAGGGTCCGTCTGTCACCAGTATCTGCCCCTTCTTAAATGAAACGTCGGGGCTCCAGTTATCGGCCAGAATCAGGCGTGACCAGATTGTTAGGTACAAGCCGAGTATACATAACACTGTGCCAATGACACTAAGGGCAGTCGACGATGCAAACAGTACATGTCCAACTACCGGAATATGTAAACGATAGGAGAACAGCAGTATAAAGCCGAGTGATAATAATATCCAATATGCTAATGCTTCACGCCGATTTTGTTTTTCGGTGACGACCTTCTCTTTCTTCCAAGAAAAGGCCCAATAGCTCATCCACGCTAACCAGCAGGCTGCGATAGTTAAGGATGTAATATGCGAGCTATACATCTCGTTCTAATTTTAGCAAGAGATACGTTCGATGCCTATATTTTAAGCGTTCGGTCAAATAATTTTAGTTGTATAATGACAGTATGGAAATGAAAAGCGTCTCTGGTTACACGTGCTATGTTGAGGATATAAAAAAGACGAGCGCGTTTTATGAAGCGCTGGGCTTTCGAATAGGGAATCAAGATGATATGTCACTTACCATATATTTGAACTGGTTCTCGATAAAGTTTGTGGCCCGAAGTACGGCCACTGATACTGAATTCGAAAAAGAAGCCACTTTTGAACCCAAGGGCGCTGGCATCTATATCAACATCAAAGTTGATAACGCTGACGACTTTTATGAAGGAGTTGTCGCAAAAGACATGAATCCCTCGACAAAGCCGCGCGATTGGCCATGGGGAAACCGCGAATTTGTGTTGCGTGACCCTGACGGCTACAAATTGGTGTTTTTCCAGAAGTTATAAAAATACCCCTGAAACCCGAGTCAATCCGTGGTATAGTAGGTCGCATTGTGGTAGCAAAAAATTACGCGATTGAAGTAAGTGGGCTCACGAAGTCCTATAGTAGTAACGAAGTTCTGGTTGGTATTGACCTGCGAGTCGAGCAGGGGACGATGTTGGCTTTACTCGGTCCAAACGGTGCTGGCAAAACGACCACAGTCCGTATTTTAAGTACCCTCCTAAAGCCAGATAGCGGCACGGTTACTGTCGCCGGATTTGATGTAGTAAAACAAGCCGACAAAGTTCGCACTGTAATTGGTTTAACCGGACAGTCCGCTGCCGTTGACGAGTTATTAACTGGTCGTGAAAACTTAATAATGATGGGTCGACTTTACCGACTGACTGCAGCGAGCGCCAAAGCACGCGCAATTGAACTATTGGAAGAGTTTGATCTGGTCAAAGCAGCCGATCGTCCAACTAAAACCTATTCCGGTGGTATGCGCCGACGACTAGATCTTGCAGTTAGCCTCATCGCCACTCCACCTATCATCTTTTTGGATGAACCAACTACAGGCTTAGACCCACGTTCTCGCTTGGCGATGTGGGATATTATCAAGAAATTATTGGCTACCGGCACGACAATCTTGCTCACCACGCAATATCTTGAAGAAGCTGACCAGTTGGCGGATCAAATTGTAGTTATTGACGGCGGTAAAGTTATTGCTAATGGCACATCGACTGAACTAAAAAGTAAAGTTGGTAAAGACCGGTTGGAGCTAACGTTTAAAGACGAAAATACGCTAATGAGCGCTATCAAAACACTCGGTAAACAAGTGACAAGTTTCGATGAAAAGGCATTTACCTTAAGCCTGCCCATCATCGACGTTAATGTTGATGTTAAGGCAGTATTGGAAAATCTAGCCAAGGCTAAGATAGCAATCGTTTCAATGGAAGTGCATAAACCCACACTAGACGATGTCTTCTTGTCTTTGACCGGCAAGCAAAAACACAGCAAGGATGAGGAAAAATAATGGCTGTCACTTTAGAATTTGAAAATAAGCCAAAGTTTATCTTATCGATTATTGATAATTTGGTGATGATTAAGCGAAGCACGACGCACATTATTCGTAATACCGATCAGTTATTGGGTGCATTTTTCCAGCCAATCATGTTCTTAGTGTTGTTCGTAGCGGTATTCGGTGGCGCAGTTAAAGGCTCTTTGCCTCCTGGAGTTAGCTATCTTGACTTTTTGATGGCAGGCATTATTGTACAAACGGTGGCGTTTGGTTCGACCACTACGGCGGTGGCCATCTGTAACGACTTAGCCAAAGGTATTATTGATCGTTTTCGTTCGCTACCCATGAGCAACCGTTCGGTGCTCACGGGGCACGTTGTCTCCGACTTATTCCGAAACACCATTTCGACGACTGTCATGTTGATAACCGGTCTAATCATAGGTTTCCGCAGCAGCGCTAGCTTACTTGATTGGCTTTTAATTGCAGGCATTTTATTGCTGTTCACGTTTGCTTTTTCATGGTTAATGGCCATCTTAGGTGTCTATGCTAAGAGTGTCGAAGCTGTACAGTGGTTAACGTTTGTGATTATCTTTCCATTGACGTTTGCGAGCAGCGCTTTTGTGCCAGCTAACAGTATGCCGAGCTACTTACAGACGTTCGCAGTAAATCAACCTATCACGCAAGTCGTAGAAGCGGTTCGCGCGCTTATGCTCAACATGCCAGTCGGCAACCATGTGACGATGGCTACACTATGGAGCCTAGGTATTCTCATCGTGAGCATACCCGTAGCCACGTATCTCTTCCAGCGCAAAGCAGCCAACTAGTTATCTGGCGCGCATCCGATTACCACGTGGATTATGTTCAACTTCGGCGAGACCAAGCGCCTCTAGAAGTGGTGGCATATACATGCCAAAACGCCCGCGCAAGCCTTTCTTGAGCCCGTACCAGCCACCAACTGGATTACTAGTCGATCTGCCCCAAGCTTCAACCGTTCCATCTTTAGCAGGTTTTTGTTCGTCAGCGCTGCCCAGCTCTACCCAATCATTATTGGCTTTGAGCATAGCGTGCAGGTCATTAATCGCACGACGGTCATACAATAGCGTCGTTTTGTCTACGATACAAACTATGACTTCAGCGCCATCCTTTTCATCCAGATACATTTCGTAGTCAGAGGAGAGCGGAGGGGTCTTAAGTTGCCAAGGATCATCTTTGGTACCTGTGCCGTTTACCATCGTTTTAACTCCTAATTGATATGGCTTCAGTATAGCAAAAGTAGATTACTTATACGGTGACGGCTTCGCTCGTCACGATCTTTTTAACCATGGCACGCTTTTTGTGCTGCTTGCGTACTGAAGGAGTCAACTCACGTCTGGCAATTGCTTCACATTCACGTTTAGCATCAGCATACATCATCTGTTCGGGCGGTGTTTTTTGGGTCCAAGCGCTTGGACCACGAAGCGACCCTACAACACCTAATTCTTTGGCTACCATCAAGTAGCGAATCGCGTCGATGACCACGCCGGCGCTGTTTTCACTGTCTTGGACTGATAGTTTGGCGTCTATCGTGACTTCAGCATCTCCAAACCCACGAAGTCGGATATTGAAATACGCCACCTTATTATCTTTAAGGTAGGGTAGGAATGTACTGGGGCCTGCGAACAGGCTATGTTCGGGCACTTCAATGCCGCGAATATCATTCTGGGCACGGATTACATTCTCTTTGCTCTTCTTCTTACTAGCCAAACGTGACTGGACCATCATGTTGTTGAAGTCGCTATTGCCGCCGATGTTCAGCTGTTGGTGAAAATCAACTACCATACCGCGGTCGAAGGCCAGTTCCTGAAGAACCTGGCTCAGTACACTAGCCCCCAGCTGTGAACGCATATCATCACCAATGATTGGTAAGCCCGCGTCAATGAATTTCTGTTCCCAAATCGGGTCGCTGGCAATGAAGACGGGAATACAATTAAGGAATGCTACGTCAGCGTCGATCGCGGCTTGGGCGTAAAATTCGGACGCTTTTTGTGAGCCGACCGGCAAGTAATTAATGAGAATGTCAGCGCCACTTTTTCGTAACGACTGTACGACATTAACCGGCGTAGCTTTCGATAGACGAAAGCCTAGAGCTTCAGGTTGTGATTCCATATGCGATGACACGCCATCGAGCACATGACCCATTTCTACGATTGGGCCACTCGGAACATTTGGTTGAAAGATTCGAGCGCAATTTGGTTGCGCAAAGATTGCTGCACCAACTGGCTTGCCGACTTTACGGGCGTCAACATCGTAGACGGCGACCACTTCAATATCGCTTGGACGATAGCCACCAATATCCGCGAACATAATGCCTGGAACAGAAGTCCCGTCGGCGTTTTTGTAATATTCGAAACCCTGATAGAGCGATGAAAAGCAGTTCCCCGCGCCCACAACAGCTACTTTAATCTTGCGCATGTACCCTCCAAACATTGTTTGATATAAGCACTATACAAAATCTTTACGTATAAAACAAACTTATATGTAAAATAAGTTAACTTTATACTGTATAATCAGAGTAATGGATCATAGGTACAAAAAGTTTTTGGCGGTGGCGGAGACAGGAAGTTTTTCTGCGGCTGCCAAACAGCTTCACGTCTCACAGCCGGCAATTACTTTGGCAGTAGCCTCATTAGAGCGGGCTTTTGGTACGCGGTTGTTCCTGCGGAAAAAATACGAAGTCGAGCTAACACCAGATGGCGTAGTTGTAGCTGAAGCTGCCAGAAAGATTTCGCTCGAGTACGAAAAAATGCGTGCCAAACTTGGCCAAGAATCGACTGGTAAACAGTATCAGGTAGGCATAATTGATAGCATCGCGCACCTGCTTTATTCATCATCCAAAGATAATCAAATACTCAGTAACATTGAAGTCATGGTCGACAACTCTCGTCGTATCATCAACGAAATTCTAGCCGACAAAATTGATGCTGGATTGATCACCGGTCAACCTGGCACACTCAGCAAAGACATCACTATCCATAAGTTGCACAACGAAGAATTTATATTCGTCTGCGCGCCGTATCTCGCTCCGTCTAAGGCAGTAACTGATATTGATGATTGGCTAGCCTTCAACCAAGACTCAACAACGTACCGACACTTTGCTAAACTATTTAAAAGTGTTGGCTTGCACGTCACCCCTGTCTTCTATTCCACTAGCATGGAACTACTGAAAGAAATGGCTGTAGCAGGCAAGGGCACGGCGTTATTGCCTCGTCATATCATTCAGGAATCGCTTGATAATGGCACCCTCGAAATTGTAAAAACCAAGTTGTTAACGCGACCAATTTGGGCCATTGTGCGCAAAGAGCATCAGTCTGGTACACTCAATTCTCTGACTGCCCAAGTCGACAGCTTACTTGCAAACAAAACAGTCTAAATCACTTCAGTCAGTAATTGCTTTCGGCGTACACCTACCAGCGGCAAAACGTAGAGTGACAGTATCAATGCGAATAATACTGCGAACCCACACATGATACTTGGAATCCCACGTCTCGATGCTGGGCTAATACTATATACCAGTGCAGTTGGTACTAAAAAGACTAGATAACCGACGATAAGCGCCTGGATTGAACGAAGCTGACGGACTGTCTGTTTGCCGGCTTTAACTAGTTGATTGGCCCAGCGGCCGCCGAGATACATCGCGGTCAGCAGCCAACCATAGTAGTACAGGCCATAGGCAATTGAAGCCCGAACGCCAATCTGGAAGATAACATAGTTGCCAGTACACTGGAAACCGACAAAAACTGCCGGATAAGAAAGAAAATATAATATATAGATCACCATGGTGGTGTACGCTGCCACCACCAACCGACGACGTGGTTTATGTGCTAAGACATGGAGAATATGAAGACCAAGCGGAGGTAAGGCTGTAATCGCGGCGTACCCGAGCCGTGACCAATTGCCAGCGCTAATGCCAATTTCAGTGCAAACGTGATATTCACTAATTTGAAATACGGCTAAAGATAACAAGCAGAGTACGATAAGCCGTGTCAGGGTGTCGGTTTTGTAGCGCCACAAAGTATACAGTGATAAGGTCAGTTCGATCACTACCGTCGCAATCATCACTGGCGGTGAAAAACAATTAAATTGCGTGCTAGTTTGTTTGCCCATTGAGCGAAGTATAGCAAACAATAAGCAGGTGCGGGGGCTTTGGTGATGTACCAAGTTTGACCAGTCCAATTTGCGACACCTTGCTGTAGGTTCCAGTTTCTACCACCAACGCCAGTGGCGAAACTTCGGTTCAAGTCAAATTGCCTAATGGTTGCTGGCGTGTATACGTCTACTCGATAAGTAGTGGCAGCGTTGTTAGCTCGGCAGACACCACAGTCGTCGCAAAATAGTAAGACTGTAAAGACACTGCCACAGCTTCCCATAGTTGCTCCTTGAAAGAACATCAAATTTCACGCGGTAATGCTATCATCCTACGTCCACAAAATTGACAATTCAGTATAAGAAAATAGACCAAATAAACAAAATATTGTATAATACATTTAATCAATCATGGTATACCCCAAAAAGTTTTTGGTCAGAACAGCTATAATGGCAACCCTCACGTTGATTATTGTTGCTACGTTCGCTCCAATGTTTGCGTCGGCGGCCAACCCAATTATCGCTTCACTTGAGGCGGAGAAAATGTCACACACTGTCGGTTCCCGTCCAGTCTTGGTTGCCGGAGCTAGTAACGGTTCGGTGTTATTGATGGCATCGAAGTCTACGGCAAATGGTTCGATACAACTACCTGCGTTATCGAATTCGATTATAGTTCGAGCTCGAGAAGACGCGTGCAAAGGTAACGCTACTATGTCGGTTAGTATTGATGGCGGTTTGGCAATTACCATATCAACCACTTCAACTGCTTGGGCGAACTACACGATCGCTAAATCATACCTAACTGGTGTACATAGCTTAAAGCTTTCCTTTACAAATGATTATTATCTTCCCGGCACGTGCGATCGCAACCTGTATATTGACCGGACTGTATTTACGGCACCTGTCATACCTGCACCGTTGGGCATAAATACTTGTTGCGGGGGAAGCACCGAAGAAACGCGCTTACTAGCGACTGGTGCCAAAATCATACGTACTGATCGTAATGATTACGAAATTTCGTTCGCGCACGCGCATGGAATCAAAGTCGACGGCATTATCTGGCTCGACGATAATTCGCCTGGTATGGCTTCGGATATTGTTGAACTTGATAACGAGCCCTATTTCAACAACTGGGATGGGCTTGGAGGTCCAGCACAATGGGCAGTGAAAGCTCGTGATGTCGCTAAGGCCGTGAAAGCGGTATACCCTACTAAGCCGGTTTTGTTACCGATGCTGGGTTACACGAATAATGGCGATGTCTACGTTAATGGCACATGGCAGCCACTAGTGACAGTTATCAACCAAGCTGCGCCTGATATTTGGCAATATATTGATGGCGTTGCCATCCATCCGTATACTCGACCGTCAGCACCTAATTTTACGGTGATGAATCACGTTCGTTCGGAGCTTACTGCGTTAGGCGCCCAGGCTAACAAGCCTTTTTGGGTAACTGAAATTGGCTGGCCTACTGGCGGAACGGACGGTTCGGCGGTGAGCGAAGCATTGCAAGCTCAGTACCTTGGACAATTTATCGACACTACCAGAGTGCGCAGTGACATTGCGGCAGTCCTAGTTTTTAAAGCCAGCGATAACACACCATCAACTTCGTCAGAAGCCTACTACGGGTTATACCGAAACGATGGCACGCAAAAACCGTCGTTCAACGTTTTTCTCACGAGACAGTTTTAAGGTAAGTCTATCCTTTAGTCTTGTAGCCCCTAGCCGAGAGCCTGATATGTTGAAATTAATCCTAGCAGGCTAGCTGCATCTGTCCGTCCATTCGCTTGATTTGCTTGATCTACTAAGGCTGCAATGAAGCCCGGCAACTCACGTAGCGACAGTTGCAGAGTAGGAGCTTCAGCTAAGGGGTCTTCAGTATTGATAAGATGAAGCACGCCCTCCGAGCTATATATACATAAGTCTGCATCGTAACCAGGACCGCTCGGTAGATATGCTCGTTGTTTTCTGCCCCAGAAAGGCTCTGCAGAGTCGTGCAGCTTTATGTATGCTGCTAATTCCAAACTGTAGCTAGCCGCATTAATCGCGCCGAAATCGCCGTACCGAATCACTGGTATCGTTCTCTCTATGCTTAAAGCAGATTGAAGCGCTTCAGAAGTTTGGGTAATGAATGCCTGCTTTTCATCTGGTGTTGCGACGTCGTGGACGTGTTCAAGGCACGTCTGCAGGACCTCCATCTCAGTATGATGATAGGCACGAGCTGCGATGATGTGTCCGGTTGGCGCGAACTTAGTTGGAGTTCCGAAAGGCGATAGCGCGCCATCGTCATACTCTTCGTGTTGTTCTAATCGGAAGTCTCCGTGAAGGTCGGCGCCCACAGTTGTTACGCGCGTGACACCAGCTGTTTGTTCAGATCGCACTGAGCTCCCGTCAATCATCGCATCCGTTAAATAATTGAATGGCCGAAGTTTTGAGGCTAGTACGCTAGCACCAATGAACATTGCGAATTCAAGTTTAGTACGGAAGCCAAACTCCGTTGCACGGTCAAGGAAGCCGGGTTTGATGCGTTCAACGTCGAGCGCTGCCGCACCAGCAAGCAAAAAACCGTCTGCAGGATCAGCTAGTGGTCGACGGACAATATCTTTGGATTTAAATAGGGTGTCAGCAGAATAATCTCCTTCAATCGCCCAAGACGGCAAGACTTCATCGGTATCACCGATCAAACCAAAAGCTTTATGCACCAAACTCTGATCAATGGGATTCATATTGGTAAAGAAACTTGATGCTAGCAACTCGTTAGTTACCGTTTCAGATTCACTTTCAGGCTGTCGCTCTCTCAAATAGGCGGCAGGGTAGTATTCCTCATCATTCCAAATTTTGGCGACCAATTTAGCGATTGGTCGTTCTTGAGCGAGCTGTTCGCCAGCCAATGACAAGACAATGTTGTGCTCCGACATGCAATTATGGTACATGGCATGCCTACAATCTCATAGCATAAGCGTTATGAGCTAATGTACTTTTCGCCAACCACCAGCACGGTTGTTAGCGATGACCGCCTTAAACAACGTAAGTATAGCGGGTGCATTAATGGTGTCGCCTTCATAAATTTGAATTGCACGGGCGGTTAGATTGTCGTGTCCTTGATTGATGACATGTTCAGGATCGGGCACGAGCGGATCATAGATAAAAATGTTTAGGTGGTCTTTGGCTCCTAATAAGGCGCAAATGTTGCCTTCGAGAACAAAGTACGGCTGAGTGCCTCTTTTTATTGTCTCAACGACCTCGGAATCAGCGGTGTGCACCAAATCTCTAACCTGTTGAGCAACTAGCTGTTGCCATTCAGACAAGCTATCTATATACGCATCAACGCGTGGTTCTGCTGCGTAAGAATTCATCTAATAATGATAGAAAAGTTAGTCATGGGTTGTCAAAGTTATTACTCGCTGACGCGCTAGGGCTTTGGAATGCCAAAATGCCCCACTAGGCTAGTGGTCTGGGTGTCGTTGGCATGAGCTAAGTAGGGAAGTCCAAACGTGTCTTCGACAGTTTTGGTTATTGAGTAGTGATCAAAAAACGTACCATCGTGTGTACCGGCGACTGTGTACGGATAGATGACAAATAATGCTACATGGCATGAATCCTGGTGAGCACTAATTCCTGAGCTACTAACTGGCATATCTAAGCTAATATTC
Source organism: Saccharimonadales bacterium (SeqCode) (assembly GCA_038237095.1). Lineage (GTDB taxonomy): Bacteria > Patescibacteriota > Saccharimonadia > Saccharimonadales > UBA4665 > JAJXTN01. The sequence goes on from JBBRZB010000002.1 coordinate 39,102, forward strand.
GTGCAGTCTTCGCCCACCTTCGAGTCACTACCTGTACCTTCATCATAAGTGACTAAAATCGCAGTATTGTTTGCTAAGTAAGAGTTCGACTGTGATACCGTGCCAACGAAAGCCTTGAGCCAATTGTCTGCCGCAAGTTCGGACACGGAGCCACCACCGGCCGCTTCGCCATCGTTATTTAGATTAGGGGTAATCCAAGATAGAGACGGAAGGGTTTGATTTTGTAAGTCCGTCCATAACGCGCCACTTTGCGCAGTCAAATCATTGACAGGCACATCATTGCTAAGGCAAGCGCTCTTGCTAATTTTTGTATAAAAAAGTTCGGGATTGTGCCCAATCTTATACGGGAAGATACTTTTCTGGGCACACGCTGAAGGCATAGACTCTACGTATCCACGCCAACTCAGATATTGACTTGAAAGCTGGCTGTAGAGATTGCTCGAAGCATCACTGCATGCACTGACGCTGCCACAACCTTTTGGGCTAGCAGCTGGATACTGTCCGGCAGATAAAGCCAAATAGTTTACTGCTGAAGTATGCGTTGCGCCGAAGGCCGCAGTTGCCACACCACAGGTCTTACTCAGAGTAGTCTGAAATGGTGCGCTACTATTGCCAACTACTTGTTTGTAGCTGTGGTTCTCTAGCATAACAATAATGATGTGTTGCAGCGGTATTGTCGGAATGCCACTCTGTCCACAGGTCGGAACAGTCACAGCTGAGGCGCTTCCAACTACAGATCCCAGAATTATGACTGTAGCAAATACCAAACCAAGCACAGCGCGCCGTAGAAAGGAGAGGGAACTATCTTTGAAATATTGATTAAGTCGCTTCATGCTGACCTCACGATTATATACTTATAATATAACTGAATAGTCGTTTAGGCAAATCGATGTCTAATATTTATCAAGACCGAACAGGCTCGTTTTGGATTCGAATAATTGTAGCTAAGTAATAAGTCGTACATCGTGAAGTTCTACGTTTGGTTATTATTATGTGTTAAAACGATTTACGCCAGCACCGTTAAAACTAAGCGCGCTTTAGTCGGTTCATATACTTATAAACCAAAGCAGCTATAAGCGTGACAAAGTAGAATAGCCAAACAATACGAAACCATCCTTGTTGCAGTTGAGTTCCAAGACGAAGACCGTGATAAGCAATCGCCAACATTGCGATGTCACTTAGGTCGACAACATATTTCCACCAAGCATACTTATCAAAAAAACGACGTAATTCAAATGCTAGGAAAACTAAAAGGCTTGCAGTGCCAAGGAGTGTTACCCAGCCCAGCCCGGGAGCTACATAACTTTCATAACTATGAGGCGGAAACCCATAACCATCTTTGTATCTTTGGTAGATAAGTAAACTGGGATGTAAACAAATTAATACGAGCACTACATAACCAGTCCAACGAAAATAATTTACTAAGACCTGCTTTTTAACTGATCGTACCTCGCGAAGCGTAATTATCATATAATGCGACCACAAGATACTGAAAGCAAGTAATCCTAAGACGGGGAATATTTGATATGGAGTGGTAGGCCACAACTTCCATTGATAATAGCTTGCCCAAGAAACTATGGCGATAATGCTTACGATAATTGACAGTGACCAAGCTATCACTTGGCTTGATCGATCAGTATTAAGCGAAAGCGTTTCTCTGTTTAATTCATTTGAGATAGATTTATTTTTCATTTATTTTTGGCGATTGGTTCTGGGCTTATCGTTGTTGACATGCGCCAGTTGCAACAGGACTTTAATATAGATTCTAAACTCAGCAGGGTCGACATCGCTATAAATAGTGTTTCGAAGACCGTCTCTAAGAGTTATCTCAATTTTCTTGCACTTCGGAACGTACGTGTCGCTAACTACTATTAGCTTTGAACGTGTATCGTTTACATTATCAAGTCTTTTAAGAATTCCACGTGCTTCCAAAAGGTTAACGCTCGTGGTTAAGAACGATATTGTAGTTCCTAGTTTATCGGCTAGGTCGCTAATACGAATTCCTTTTTTCTGCGTGTCTAAGACATTACCAATGATAAGCCATTGCATCTTAGAAATCTCGTACGGACGTAAGATATCATCACAAATTTTTTGTAATTCGCGGTGCACAAAAGCTTGGGTAGCTCCTGCTTGATAAGTTGTAATCTCACTGAGGCCGCTGTTATCCATAAAATTTCCTTGACATGAATAATATAGTATCATAGTATCAAATATAGCTTACTTAGTAAAGTAAACTAAATCATAATATTTAAGTTATTCTCTTAAAAGGAGGCGAAATGAAAAAGTTAAATCAATTAGGTATGGTAGAAATGATTATTATTCCTGTAGTGGCATTAGTAGTGGGCGTAGCTGGAGGGTACGCGCTTGGCCATCAAAATAAGAACTCATCTTCTGCTAATTCATATAGCATGTCTCCATCATCAGCGACAAAAGCCGCTGATTTGCGCTCTATGCTGGTAACATTGGGTGTCGAACATATGACACTAACGAATCAGGCTGTTGATGCCGCACTAGACGGCAGCAAGACGGCTGACGCAACAGGAGCTGCACTGTATGCGAACGGAAACGATATTGGCGCTGCTGTTGGGAGTATATATGGAAAAGATGCTGAAACTACCTTTGACAGCGTTTGGAAACTTCACCTTGATGAGTTTGTTAAGTACGCTGTAGCTGACAGCAAGGGTGATGCTGCTGGCAAACAAGCCGCGTTAGCCGCGATCGATACCGGATACACTAAGCCATTATCGCAGTATCTTGCGAAGGCGAATCCAAATCTTCCGGAGGCTACGCTAGAGTCAGTGCTAGGTGATCACGTACAGATGACCGCTGCGATGATAGACAAGCATGTTGCTGGCGATTACAGCGGTGAAGCGTCTGATCTAAAAGCAGCCAACCAACATATCGAAGGCATATTTAGTACGCTAGCCGGCGCTATTGTAAAGCAATACCCAGCGAAATTCTAAAATGTCGAAAAAAATAACTCTGCTTGGACTTGGAGCCACCACTATAATCTTAGCGATTATAGTGGTGGTCATCCACTCTAATTCAATGATGATGTCACGCTCAGCCTCAACTAGTACAATTGTAAGTGCAGCTAGCACGAACAGTGTTAACGTACAGGATTATATGTTTGTGCCTATGGCTATCAAGGTAAAAGTTGGCACCACTGTTACATGGACTAATAAAGACTCCGTGCACCATAGCATTACAGCCGACAATGTTGCTAGTAACGCACCGGACGGACCACTTATTGGTCAAGGCGAAAAATATAGTTTTCGCTTCACGAAAGCCGGAACGTACACCTTTCATTGCATGCCACATCCCTATATGCACGGCACAGTAATAGTTACAAGCTAAGATTCATAAGGAGTCAAAGATATTACTATGAATTCACGCAAAACATGGATGACTGCCTCATTACTGTTAATTACTACTGTCATCATCGGCGGGCTATCAGTTAGTGCACATATAGCAAAAGCAAGTGCGGCAACATGTAGTTCGAGGGGTCAGATCTATCAAGTCGTATTCCAAAATAATCATGCTTCGCCAGAAAACACCTACGCCAATAGGTGTGATCGGATCCAGTTTGTTAATCGCGACGCTGTGACGCGGAGCATCGCATTTGGGCCGCATGAGAAGCACATAGCCTACAGCGGAATATTAGAGAGAGTGATCAGTAAGAACGAGTCATTTACGATCACTCTCACTAGTGCAGGTCTCTATCCATTTCACGATCATTTTCACGATGAAGTTGCGGGTTATTTTAGCGTTACAAAATAACATGGCTAATAAACTCCACCTTATTTACATTCCAGGACTCGGTGATGATAAGGTTACTGGTCAGCAAAAAGCCATTAGCACTTGGCGCTTATGGGGAGTTACAGCCGAGTTATTTCAAATGCACTGGGCAGACAACGAGCCATGGAATCAGAAATTGAAAAGACTACTCGTAAGAATTGATTCTCTGAGTGCTGAAAAAGAGCACATTGGGCTTATCGGAGCTAGTGCCGGTGCCTCTGCCGTAATTAACGCCTTTGCGGCTCGGAAAAATTATGTGACTGGATGTGTGCTTATTGCCGGCAAAGTCAATCGACCTGAAACAGTCGGTGGACAATATCATCTTCAAAATCCGGCATTCATAACGTCGTTGCGAGACTGCCAGAAAGCGCTTGCCAGTCTCGATGTTAATGACCGTAAATTAATTTTGTCACGTTATGCCTTGGCAGACGAGATAGTGCATAAGCCGGATAGCCATATACTCGGTGCTCGTAATCGACTCGTGCCTACTATTGGTCATGGATTCACGATTGGTTCGCAGATAATTTTCGGCGCACCAAGTTTTATTAACTTTTTAAAACGTACAACCCAGAAGTAGCGCTATAAAAAATGTTCTTAGGTAACTAACCCTATAGCACATCGCTATTATTATCTATTGACTGCCCATAGCGGGCATATTTCGATCTTTATCAAGCTAATAAATCATAAATCGATTTGCATAAAATGATCTCAGAGAGTTCCAAAAAAAATTTAGACTTGGATTCCATGCAAGAAGGCGTAGTATCATAGCAACATGCCTAGGAATAAAAATACGTTTCCGTTACTTGCAACTGGAGCTGCTCTCATTCTTGTTGGTGGTTTTGCAATCTATTCTTATGAGCATTCTTCTCACAATACGGCTTTTTCGAGCACTACCCAGCCGTCATCACACCCGTCATCACTGGTCACTGAGCAAAATGGCGCGAAATGTCATATGGTAGGCGTCTTACCAGATTCAGCGTGCACTCCCGGCTCAGTTGATCCTACCGTGACCCAAGCAAATATTAATCAGACAATATGCGTTAGCGGCTACACTAAAACAGTTCGCCCTGCTGCAAGTTATACGAATAAGCTAAAGGCCCAGCAAATGATAGCTTATGGCTTTACAGACGATATTCGCGCCCACGAAGAAGATCATCTTGTTTCACTTGAACTTGGTGGAGCACCTTCAGATCCGCTCAACCTGTGGCCCGAACCCGGAAACTCACCAAACCCTAAGGATAAAATTGAAAATTTTCTACACGCGGCTGTATGCGCAGGACACATCAGTCTTCGTGATGCGCAAATTCGTATAGAAACAGACTGGACTACAGCCGAGCAGGGGCTTTAGTCAATCATTTGAAATAGGTTGAGCTTATGCCAGTTTCTTATCTTCAATAGTGCTTATGCTGGGCTGACCATATTGGACATATTTCGAACTGTAATTTTAAAGTATTTTAGTAACTAATTTCGTATTGGATGATTATATTTTTTGGATAAATACTTAATATCAGGTATGCCGAATTCTTTAGCAGATATTCGAAGTTTTTCGGCTTGTTCAGGAAGAACTAGTGAAAGTCTTGCTAAAAATGGTTCGTAAGCGTTAAACGTCGGATGTTTACTGTGAAAACGATCAGCGTAACAAAGTAGACGGGCTTCTATTGTTTGTGGAAAGTAATCTTTTTGTGGCATGCCGAATCCACCATCTACAATTTCTTTTTTGCTAAGGCCCATTAATACGTGCGTACGTATAGTATCAGCAATCCTACTATCAAAACCCTCTTCAACAGTAAGTGCTGCACCAAATATCGCATGTTGCTTATAGTTGTGCTCGTTACCGTCTAATCCTTTTGCATCAAATATGGCATAGGTACCTATATCATGCAGCAGACAAGCAGCTTCCAGCAGATTACGATCAACATTCAGTTTGTTTTGATCAATACACCATAAAGCAATTTCTGCCACAATTTTAGAGTGAACGTAAACTAAATTGAGCACCTTATCGTTTTGAGCGTAACGTTTGTGAACATCTTCAATTTTTACTTTGTCTAAAATCATAGGGGAAGTATATCAAAACAGTAATACTTACTACGAAGTCTTCATATATTCGTAAAAATTTTGGCTGTGCTTAGGATTCAAGTACGGTTAAATGATGGCGTGGCTACACTAATAAGGTAAATATAATGAGGTGTATATAATTGAGACACAAAAGAATTATTTGATTACGGACATCTATCTTACCAATTCGTGAGATAATATAGGGACATGTCTTCGAGAACTAAGTGGGTTACAGGCGGAGTTTTGATATTCATTGTATTGATTGGGCTTGCCCTGTTCCCCAGAAACACTCAAAAAAGTTCAACCCCAACAATACCTTACCAAGGAAATTACGTTGCGTTAGGTGATTCAGTGGCCGCCGGAGTTGGTTTAACTGGCGATAGCGATCCCAGCGCCTGCGACCGCACAACCAGTGCCTACCCGAGTGTTTTAGCTATGTTGTATGCGTTTAAAACGGTTAGTATCGCGTGCTCTGGTGCAGAGGCTACGCTAGGAGTAATATCATCTCAAACTGTAAATAATTTGGCGCTTGCTCCTCAACTTCAAAACTTATTTTCTTTGCCAAAGCCTAAGCTAATAACGCTAACTGTAGGGGCAAATGATGTGCATTGGAACCAAATTATTTCGCAGTGCTACGTAGGTAGTTGTAATCAAGATTTAGCAGACCCAACGTATCAGACAAGCCTAAGTACTCTGTCTGGTAACCTGAACAATATCTTCAGCAAAATTGCTGAACATTATGGAGCAGCTATACCAACAGTTATTGTGACTGGGTATTATCAGCCGCTTCCGGCCCATAGTTCAGATTGTTTGGATGTAAAAAATCTAAGTACTTTGCAGCTAATTTGGTTGCGGGGTCTTGGTGACCAGTTAAATGATGTTCTCAAAAACTCTGTGACAAATTTTAAGTATGCAACGTTTGTTCCAGTGGATTTTACTGGTCATGAACTATGTAGCACTGACTCATGGGTCCAAGGCCTAACAGACACAGACCCATATCACCCAACGGTTCAGGGTCAGCAGGCTATTGCCAGTTCAATCTCAGCACAGTTAATTAAACTAAACTACAAGGCTCACAAACAATGATAGTAGTTGAAAACCTCAGTAAAATTTACGGTAAAAAGGATAATGCCTTTACTGCTTTGGATGGAGTAAGCCTCAAGATTAAATCTGGCTCAACAGTAGCAATTGTTGGCAAGAGCGGCTCAGGAAAGTCTACCCTTATGCATATTATGAGCGGGCTTGATAGACCCACAAGCGGTAAGATCTTTATAAATGACACCGATATTTCTGCAATGAAGTCACGAGCAATCGATGATTTTAGGTCGCAGCAGATAAGCTTTATTTTCCAGTCATTTTTTGTTGAGCCTTATCAAACTTGTTATCAAAACGTTATCTTGCCTCTAGAGATTGCCAAAGTTCCACATTCAAAGCGTCGGAGCATGGTATTGAAGGCACTTAAAGATGTTGGGCTGGACGATAAAATTGATGTTTTATCTGCCAACTTATCGGGAGGACAAAAGCAACGGCTTGCTATTGCTAGGGCTATAGTCAATCAACCAAAGATACTTTTTGCGGATGAACCTACAGGGAACTTAGACACTGCAACCGGGGACGTCATAATTAAGCTATTGTTCGATCTAAACAAAAAGTTAGGTTGCACTTTAATTACTGTCACTCACGATATTGAGCTAGCTAACCGATGCCAGTACCAGTTCATCCTAAAAGATGGGAAGCTCCAAAATGCGTAATATAGATATTGGTCGTCGCTCAGTAAGAAGTCTAAAAAGCGCTAAGCTTCGTACTCTTCTGACAATTTTTGCTATTGGTGTCGGCGCTTTTGCATTAACCTTAACACTGGGTGCCAGTAACGGCGCACACAATTACGCCAATACCATAATTCAGACCAACTTTGACCCTTCCGCTCTAATTGTGACTGCAGATCAAGATGTATTTAGCAACTCCGACAGTAGTCATCCTCAGGTATATAATGAACGATTTGGCTCAATAACTAATGCTGCTGGTGCCACAAAACAGGTCAAACTTTTGTCTGACAGTGACATTGCCCGAATTAGTCAGATAAAAGGGATAACTTCAGTACAGCCAAATATCGATGTCAGTACCAAGTACATTACCCGAGATGGTATGAAGAAATACGTCGGAACTTTTCAGGTATTCAACGCTTACCACAACCCCGAACTCTTGGCCGGCTCTATCCCCGCGACCATTAAAGATGGCTCAGTGATCTTGCCAGAGGGCTTTGTCTCAGCGCTTGGCTTTAGCTCACCAGTCGATGCTGTAGGTAAAACTATTCGAATTGCTCTGCAAGAACAAGTTACAACTAATTCATTAAGTTCAATAATTTCCCAACTGTCTGGCACCGAACCATCAAATTCTATTGAGAAGAATCTAACTGTTATAGCAGTAGCCAAGAAACCCTCATCACTAATTCAGCCTGGTACCGCACTGTATCTATATGCTAATAATCACGACATCAATGCCATGAACGATTACATTACTCAAGGCACTACCAGCTATCATAAATATTTAACAGCCTACGCGAACGTTACTGATGGCCAAAACAACACTAAATTACTAGCGACCCAGGCTCGAATTAAACAAGCAGGCTACGGTGCTCAGAGTTTTCAGGATACTGAGAAGTTTATTGCTCAATTTATTAACGTTCTTGGTGTAATAGTAGCAGTCTTTGGTTTAATTGCCGTTGTTGCCTCTGTGTTTGGGGTTGTAAACACTATGTATATTAGCGTATTGCAACGCACAAGAGAGATTGGCCTTATGAAGGCACTTGGCATGCATAAAGGTGATATAAATAAACTGTTTTTGTTTGAGGCAGCCCTGATTGGGTTATTAGGTGGCACAGTAGGCGCAGCACTGGCGATAATTCTAGGTATAGCCTTAAACCCATACCTGTCTAATAAACTTGGGATTGGGAGTACTCACTTGATAAGATTTAAACCCATTCAGATAGTTGGGTTGTTAGTAGTTTTAATGACAATTTCTTTATTAGCAGGCGTTTTACCCGCCCGTAAAGCTGCTAAATTAGATCCAATAACAGCACTAAGAACTGAGTAAATCGTTTGCGGCTAGCTGTTGATTAACAGTTCGATAGTTACATGGCTATAGGAGCAGAACTCTAATTAGAAAACAAAAAGACCGGTATTGGGTCAAGGCCTGTCTTGGTTACAAAAAGTTATGGCTGGGGATGAGGGATTCGAACCCCCGATATCGGGACCAGAACCCGGTGCCTTACCACTTGGCCAATCCCCAAAGCGACTGCATAAATCTTTGCAGTTCAAGAGGTGATTATATAGGTTTAGTAGCCGAAAACCAAGCTGACATGCCTAACGAGGGAAGTTTTAGGCGTTAGTGTCCTCCTGGTCGTTATTGAGCTGATGAATGATGTTAGGATCTAGACCAAAGCTTGTCGCTAAAAGGTATTTCCCCATCGCTATCGCACTGGCGATAGTGTTAGCGTGGCCTACATCGCCACTTGAGAGCTGGTGCACCCTATTAATGCCAAGGGTTTTTAGGCCACCCTTATAGCGCTGGATTGCGTTACTGTCGTCAACGATATTGTCGGAATTCGTAGGGCTTACGTATATGAATTGTAAATTTGGACCGAGAATCGTTTGGTAGTCCGAAGACTGTGATTCAAAGTTGAACGGCTGCAAGAAGTTGACGAGTTGCGCCCAAGCCATCGCCGGCGGGCAACCGTTGGTAGTTTCGTTGAATGAATCGTAAAGATGTCGTTCCCACTGCGGAATGTTGGAGATGTCTTCCAGTTTTTCGGTGTCACCAGGCCCATCAACTAGGCTATAGATGAATTTGCCGCAGGCGCCCGGCTCGTAATTAATCTTTTTGGCAAAGGTTTCGACTAAGTTTGTCAGCTCACCTTGTGCCGCAAAGGCGTCGGTCATGTCTGCTGGCGATGAGTAGCCGGCCATATATCCGATATCAGGTAGCAGTAACCCAGCTATCGAACGTTCGGATTTCGCGGCACGAACTTTCTGTTGCTCGATTGAACGCAAGCTCATGAGCGCGATGGGTAGACCCATGCTAACACCGACAATGTTTAACTTAGAAATCTTATGCGCCGTGATGTAGCGTCGAATTACAGGTGATAATGTGTCGGCATCGAAGTCGTGGCTAGGGTAGCTAATGGAGTCGACGGGCTGTGTCTTTCCCATAGCATTAAAGAGCTCGTTGGCGGCATTGTGGCTGTGCTGTTGCCCGAAGCCACCAAACACTAGCCACCGCTCGCCACCAGGCTCGAAGTTTTCGGCCCCCACAGCAGGGTCAATACGAGCATCTTCAGGTTGCCATAGTTCCTCGGTCAAGACGTCGAACCCGTGTTTGACGATGCCGCTCGCGACAACCATACCGCCCAAAACTTTGCCCACGTTACCCAGAAATCGTCGCCGTAACATGGTGCGATATTCGGTCCGGGCTGTCTCTACCTCTTCAATTGGGGGTGGTGGTGCCACCGGTGGTCCTTCTTGAAGTGTTTGGGCCCATAGTTCGTGAGGAGACATGGACATTACGAGTAAGAGTATATACCCACCATGCAAGACATGGTATGCTGGAATTGTTTTAACAATTAAATATACAGAGTGCAGCGAGAGATCTAGCTCTATGACCTGCCAGCAACCTGTCGATAACAAGACGATGGTGCTCCTTCTAGCCCACCGATGAGCGGGGAAGATGTTTGACTACTCTTTGTGGCAATATCCTTTCCCATGCGCAGTACGGCAGAAAGGATATTTTTATGTCAAAAGTAATAACCCATTTTGCGAGCGAGAGCGTTTGTGCCGGACACCCCGACAAAGTCGCCGATCAAATTAGTGATGCCATTGTTGACGCTGTTCTGGCACTTGATCCGAACGGGCGAACTGCCGTTGAAACACTTGTGGCACATGACCGCGTGGTTCTTGCTGGTGAAATTAACACCAATGCTAAGGTTGATATTGAAGCAATCGCTCGTCGTGAGATCAAACGACTGGGCTATACCGAACCGGCGTGGGGTTTTAGCGACAAATCACCAATCATTAACCTATTGCATCAGCAATCGCCCGAGATTTCGGTCGGTGTCGACGATTTTGGGGCTGGCGATCAGGGTTTAATGTTTGGCTACGCTAGTAACGAAACTCCCGAATATTTGCCACTTCCGATTAGTTTGGCGCATGCTCTGACTCGAGCGCTTGATACGTCGCGCGAATCCGGAGCATTGCCACATCTAAGGCCTGATGGTAAAGCGCAAGTAGTAGTTCGTTATGAAGATAAGAAGCCAGTTGCCGTTGAACATGTCACGATTGCGGTGCCGCATGATGAGCGCGTATCTTTAGATCGGATACGCGAGGACATCTATACGACTGTCATATCGCCAGTGCTTGATAGTTACGGCTATCAGATTGCCCGTAAAGATATTGTAGTAAACGGCACGGGTGTTTGGCATCAGCCTGGCCCATCGTCTGACTCTGGTTTAACTGGCCGTAAAATCGTGGTCGATGGCTATGGTGGCTACGCCCGCGTCGGTGGTGGCGCTTTCAGCGGCAAAGATCCGAGTAAGGTTGATCGTTCAGGGGCTTACGGTGCGCGCTACATTGCCAAGAATATCGTAGCTGCCGGCTTAGCAGATGAAGCTGAGGTCGCACTGGCGTATTACATAGGCGCCAAAGAACCAGTTAATTTTACTGTCGACACCTTCGGTAGTGGCAAGAAGAGCCAAGCAGTAATTGAGGCTTACGCGCACAAACTGCTCGTGCCATCTGTCAAAAACATAATTGAGACTCTTAATTTACGTCGTCCGATCTATTTGCAGACCGCCGCGTATGGACATTTTGGTAAACCAAACCTCCCGTGGGAAGTTATTGTAAAGAAATCTAAGCGTTAGCGTTACAATGTATGGTGGATGCCAAGACATTTTTGGACCAGACCCTGGCTTAAACTTGTTGCAGTCATGTTCCTCGCTGGACTGCTGTATTCGTCGTGGCCGTTAGGTTTCTGGCTCAATCCACGCGCTAACCGAGGTTTAGCTAGCAATCTTGAGGCACTTCACCAACCGTATAACTGGGTATTCATCGCGTTTGACGTCATTAGCGGCGCGATTATCTGTGTGGCTGCATGGTGGTTGCTACGATTCATCAGAAAACATCGTAAGCGCTGGGACAATATTTGGCTCGAAGCCGCTATCATGGGTGTTGGAATCTTTGGCTTGCTAACGGCTCTCGACGCTGTCTTGCCGTTAAACTGTGTCGAAGCAGAACAACACTGCCTGCCACCGCTTGAAGATCCGTATTTTGTCATTCATGGAATTGCTAGCATCGGCTCGATCGCCGGGTTAACATTGAGCCTAGTTGCAATCTGGTGGCTGTTGGCTCGTGATCCGCGTGTCTTAGCTGCTACACGCTGGATATTACACAGCTTATTGTTTATTTGGTTCTGTTTTGGAGTTAGTACCGCTGTGCTCGTCGCGCGCGATCGATCGAGCGGCTTGTCAGAACACGTCTTCATACTTATTTGTAGCTTCTGGCTAGCTATCGTACCGTATTTTGTGTGGCAAGTATTGCACCTGCGCCCCAATTTCCCGCTGCGTGTCTACGCCAGTTCGGGGGCTAAGAAGTCTAGTCGATATCGCGCCGGCGGAAGCCAAACTGCGAAACCAAAGCGCAAACCACAAAAACACCAATTAAATACACGTTAAGTCCAGTAGCATAGTGCCCAGCCAGTAACTTATCAGGCATGAAGTAGTGATAGGGAACTATCTTTGCAGGATTAGCGAGGTAATGGCTGACGCCACTCAAACTTGCGACTATGTAACCACCGAAGGCAATAAACACCGCGATAGCCGTGCTGGCGCGCTTCGTAAAACGTCCCAAAGCTACAATCGCGAACGCGATTGCTCCAAAGCTTAAAGAAAACAAGAAGGTGTATAAGCTAGTCAGTAGTAATGGCTTCATACCAATATCCAAGTTGACCACTTTAGAAAAAATTACTATGGCGAGCGTTGAAACACCAACGACGATAAACATTTCTATACAGCCGCTCAGCCCTTTGGCACGGATTAGGTTAGTACGGCTGATAGGTCGAGCCAGCAGTAGCTCAAGCGTGTGGTCTTGCTCGTCTTTACCAAGTAAGCCACTGCCACGAGTAACGGCTAAAATAATGAATAACAGCGGAAGTGTAATATAAAACAGCTGAGAATGGAGGTAGCCAATCGGAGTTGTGATATCGACAGTCGTGCCACCAGTCTTGAGCTCACGAATACTTGAGGGCAATTGATTGAGCACTTTATTGAGCTGTGCGGCTTGGCTGTGAATCGAGGGGTAAATGAGTAGCAGCATGGCCACTAACAACGCACCGCCAATCGACCACCATATAATGGCAGTTCGACGCCGACGGAGTTCCCATGCGATAATCGGTATCATGAGGATTCTCCGTAGAATTCGAGAAACTCGTTTTCTAAGTCAGGTACTTGGCTTACGAATGACCCGACATCATATTTAGAAAGCGCAGCCAAAGCTGAAGCGATGGATGACTTTGGTTGCATTAGAAGCGTTAAACTATCTGGTTGAGACACGAAATGTAACTCAGCATCATGCTGCAGACGTGTGATATCCGCAGCTTTTACCAACGTGACGCGAAATACTGGTTTTGCAAAGTTAGAAGATTTATCGATGACCTGTTCGTGAATCAATTTGCCGTGCTTGATTATTCCCACACTGTCGCAAATCCGTTGGGCTTCTGTTAAGTTATGACTGCTTAAAAAAACGGCGGCTCCACGCTGTTTTGATTCAGTAATAAGTTTAAAGAACTCTTCTTGCATGAGTGGGTCGAGCCCCGATGTTGGCTCGTCTAGGATTAACACCTCAGGCTCATGCATGAAAGCTTGAAGTAAACCGACTTTTTGCTTGTTGCCCTTACTCAAGGTCTCGAGTGGTTTATCCAGCTCCACGTCAAAACGTTTTACGAGCTCGTCGGTATATTCGGGGTGCTTGGGTGGCTGCAGCTTATTCAAAAAACTAAACAATTGACGCGCGGTGACTTTATTATAGAGCGCTATATCACCCGACAAATACCCGACGTGGCGTTTGACCACCTCGCGGTCGCGGACGATATCCTTATCTTTGATGCGGGCGGTGCCGCTTGTGGGCTGTATGAAATTGAGCAATAGGCGAATAGTAGTAGATTTGCCAGCCCCATTAGCACCCAAAAAACCGTATACCTCACCGTTACTAACGCTCAGTGACAAGTTTTCTAACGAAAATATAGCACTTTTCGGATAGCGTTTGCTCAATCGATCAATGAAAATCGCGGGAGTATCTGACATACACCCCTAGTATAGACCGTTAGCTAAAGAAATCGATAGCGCTTAAGTCGTCAGGTAAAAAGCCTTTAGGATGTTTGAAATTAGCTTCCCACTTTGTGCCCTTACCGTAACCCAGATCTTTCATGAGTTTGGTGGGTGCGTTCCGTAAATGCAGGGGCACTGGCAAGTCGGGATAGTCACGAGCGGTCGATTTAGCCTGACTCATGGCGTCGGCCACTTCACGCGATTTGGGTGCTTTAGCCATCACCGTCGCACAGTGAAACAGATTGTATTCAGCCTCGGGTAAGCCAATCCGTTCGACTGCAAGAAATGTCGAAACGGCTAGATTTAGCGCGGCCGGAGCAGCGATACCAATGTCTTCTGAGGCAAAAATTACCATGCGACGAGCAATAAACTTAGGGTCTTCGCCGGCTTGTAACATGCGCGCCATATAGTACAGCGCCGCGCTGGCATCACTACCACGCATCGATTTAATAAAGGCGCTGATAATATTGTAATGTTGCTCTCCGCCTTTATCGTAACCAGGCACGCGGGCTTGGGCGGCCGTTTCAACAATGCTTGACGTAATTGGTTTGCCAGCCGCGAGTTGCAGCGCGAGTTCGAAGTTGCCAAGGGCTACTCGTGCGTCACCACCAGATAATTCGGCGAGTAAGTCGAGACTTTTATGAGGTAAGCGTTTAGCAGTGACATGCTCTGCCTTGGCAGCGGATTTTAGAATCGTGATGATGTCTTCTTTGGCGAGCGGCTCTAAAACTAGTACGCGAGAACGTGAGAGTAGGGGATTAATGACTTCGAAACTGGGGTTCTCGGTCGTGGCTCCAATTAGAATAATCGTCCCGTCTTCGACATGTGGCAAAAAGGCGTCCTGCTGCGCTTTGTTAAACCGGTGAATTTCGTCAACAAATAAGATGGTTTGCATGCCCAATCGTCGATTTTGTCCTGCGTGTTCAATAACTTTCACCACATCAGCTTTGCCGGAGGTTACTGCACTCATTTCCACGAATTCAGCCCCCGTTTCACGGGCGATAATACGAGCCAGTGTAGTCTTGCCACTGCCGGGCGGTCCCCACAGTATCAAACTAGTGGGTTGTTTGCGGGCGATAATTTCGTGGATAATTTTGCCGGCACCAACTAGATGTGGTTGCCCAACCACGGCCCCTAAGGTCTCAGGGCGTTGTCGCTCCGCCAACGGTCGTTTGTCCATATGTATCTAGTATATGCTGCAAACCAGCGATGAACAATCAAGCTACTTAGTGCCGCGTACTGCCGCGCGGTTTAGATAAAGTACGGTCAGCACTGCTTGGCTGATGATACCGAACAGCAACGATAAGATTGAACCAGCGATATTGTTGGCGATAACATTGCCAAATAAGCTTTGCGCAGTATTTAAAGATCCAAGCGTCGAAGCTGACGAACTGCCACCCAAGAATGATATAAGAATGTAGACAATGATGGCGATTAAGAAGCCTTTTATTAAGAACCATTGGCCACCACCTCTTAGCAAGTGGTTACTTTGCCCTAACGTTTTAAGTAGTGGTAGGGACTGATCAAAAAGCGCAACATACGGCGTCAGCGCAAAGCGCAGTGCTGCGATAATAACCCATGCAACACCAAGCAGCCCACCAAGAATAACTATCGCGGCTGCCCCACCGCCCCCACCGCTTGCTGCCAACACAGAACTAAGAATCACTAAGACAAGTAACGGAACGATAATGATAAGCCCAGCCAGTGCTTCTGCGCCGAGTACCCGTAGCAGTAGTCGTGGACGGGGTAACAGTAGTTTCTTAATTATGCTATGCCTGCCGGCTTTGCCATCTGCCACAGCGACTGATGCCGTGATAAGCGTATAGGCATTTACGAAGCTAAGGACCACTAACGCTAAAATCACCACCCCAATAATACTTATGATGGCATTTGAAGTGCCATTTAGCGAGCTTGCTAGTGCGGCGATAAGTGCTATCGCAAGCAGGACGTATACAATACCCGTCAATAAAATTGAGGCTACAAAAGCCATAACATAGGCTAAGACGTTGGCAAAAATTGCTCGAGTTGCCTCGCCAATTGCAAAAAATAAGCCGTATTTAGACGGCTCACTATACGCAAGTGGTGCTTGGTTTGCGGTCGGGAAATCGCTTGTCGGATGGGCTGCTATAACTGGCTGTGGGTTGGTGCCGGCACTCACGAACGCTGCTGAGGTAACGGGAGCGTATGAGTCTGGCTGAATTGATGCAACCGGGCCTTGGAACTGTGGCACTGATGGCTGAGGTAGCGCTTGAGCAAAGACTACATTGACGATCTCAGGATTCCAGCCGCTGGCTAGAAAATGATCACGAATTTGCTGTTCACTGTTTCCTTGAGCGATATGCGTTTGGACGTAAGTGACGGCTTCGGAAAGATCAGGTTGTATAGTTGGATAATATCAGATATTAAAAATCATACAATTATAAGCGTAAGCAACTTGCTTCTTCAGATGACGGTTACTAGGAGTATGACCCGCAAACAGCTACAATGTCAGAGATGTTAATTAGCGTAGATATATCTGAAAAGTCGTTCGGGCACAAAGTGCTCTATACTGATTTGCAATTTGAAATCCAAGAAGGTGAAAAAGTTGGACTAATTGGACGCAACGGCACCGGTAAGTCCACTCTTTTCAATATCCTAAATGGTGATGACAAAGATTATCAAGGAGAGGTGAGTATCAAGCGCAGTACGGTAGTCATTTCGAGCCGTCAGGAGCATCATGACCACAATCACAAAACCGTACTCGACTACATACAAGGCGATTTACCAGAATTCAGCCGATTGCACTTTATTATCTCGACTTACCCTGAGGATATGCACGAACACCCTCGTAAGATGGAGCGCTATAGCGAAGCTGTAGAGCGTTTTAGTCACCTTGGATACTACCAAATCGAAGACGAAATCACACAAGCATTCGAAGCATACCAACTCGACCCCAAGCTAATTGACAGCCAACTGAGCGAACTGAGCGGTGGCCAAAAGCGAATGGTCGAACTCATCAAGGTACAACGCGCTCGGGGTGACATCGCGCTAATTGATGAGCCAACCAACCACATGGACTACATCGCCAAGCAGACGTTTCTTAAGTGGTTTAATGCCGCACAAGAAGCGGTAGTGGTGATTACGCACGACCGTGATGTCCTGCAAGCCGTCAACCGAATTATCGAGATTCGCGACGGACGCGCCTATCCATTCAAGGGGAACTATCGTGATTATTTGCGAATTAATAAGAATCAAATTACCGCGCAGGTAAACGAGTATGACCTGACTCAGCGTCGGATCGAAAATCTTAAAGCTGACGTGATTCGTTTTCGCCGCATGAAAGAAAAGTCGCGTGACCCAGGTACTATTAAACGATTCAAATCACAGGAACTCAAAGCATCAAGTGAGTTAGCCCGATTGTCGACAGCCGAAAAACCATCGTTCTGGATCGATCAGGATTCTGTCGAAGACTTGAATATCAAACTGACGACTGCCTACGGCAAATATAAGGCCAAAAATATTCGAGTTAATACAAGCCGAGCCGAAACTACAACGTCACGACTACTACTCGAAGTAGCGGATTTGAGTCTCGGCTATGACGGGGAACCTTTATTTGAGGGTGTGCATTTTCAGCTTCATGAAGGTGAGCGATTGCGCTTGCAGGGCCGTAACGGTGCCGGTAAAACGACTCTCGTACAGGCCATCTTGTCTAAAATCGCTGGCTCAAAGCCAGCATCAGAACAATTTAAAGGTCATATAATTGTTGAGAGAGAATTAAGGTCAGGCGTCTATGAGCAAGAAATCGCAGCACGCTATCTGTCGATGACGTTATATGAAGCGTTAGAGCAGGTTTTTCGAGACAAAGATTTACCGATTAGCGATCAGCGCATCAAACAACTATTAGGCGATTATCTGTTTAACCCACAAACTGACGGTGATATGTTGGTTGATCGATTAAGCGGCGGTCAAAAAGCTCGCTTCCAGCTCATAAATATGCTTGCTGATGACCCACAGTTGCTAATTCTAGACGAACCGACCAACCACCTTGATTTACCGAGTATTGAAGAACTCGAAAACGCGCTAAAAGCGTACACCGGCGCTGTATTGTACATCTCGCACGATAGTTTCTTTGCCGATGCACTCGAGGGTCAAATTGTACAAATCGGGGCATAAAAACAGAAGCGATATTTTATTAATTTGGAAGCTTAGTGTAGCATGATAGCTAAAGCGTTAGCACGATGAATAAAAAATTCAAGCTTAGCATCATCATCGCCTTCTCCGTACTACTTTTCTTGTATTGGCTAGCACTAGCCGTGACTAATACTAAAGCGCACATGATAAATTACTGGTGGCAAGCTGGCCTTGCGGTAGCTGTGGTGCTTTTTGGCATTTTCGGTATGATTAGCGCAAAACATTGGGGTTGGCTCAAAAGTGGCGTCGGGCAAGGTGTCTTCTTCATCTCGCTGGGCTTAATTATGTGGGGTATCGGTCAGGCGGGTTGGACCTACTTTGTAATTAAAGACCCGTCACAACAGACGCCACCAACACATATTTTAGATGTGATCTATTCGAGCAGTATTCCACTCTGGTTTTATGGTATGTACAAGCTGTCACAAGCCACCGGCGCCCGATATGGCTTGCGTAGCCCATGGGCAAAGATTGGTGTTGTCGGCTTGATACTCGTGATGTTTGCAATATCGTACTATTTACTAGTCGTCGTCGCCCGTGGCGGCACGGCTTACTTTCAGCAGCCATTTTGGGCAACGTTCTTCGATCTTGGCTATGCTGCTGGCGATGCAATCAATTTGACGTTGGCTTTAGCGATCTTTGGATTGTCATGGAAGTTTCTTGGTGGGCGATTTAAACGGCCAATTCTTCTAATTTTGCTTGGTTTTGCAGTTATCTACCTAGCAGACCTATTGTTTTCGTTCTATGACGGTAAAGGTCAATACTACAATGGCCACTGGGTCGACTTATTGTATCTGTTGATGGCTGCCATTTTTGCAGGTGGACTATGCTTGCTTGATCCTGCTGCCGCTCATCACGCTGCCTCAGCTGCACAGCAACCACCTACACCTACACCAGCCGATTC
>JBBRZB010000003.1:0-53869 GCA_038237095.1 Saccharimonadales bacterium (SeqCode)
CCATTTTGAGGGTGACGGTTGCCGAGCCTGTCAAGAAAGTATCAACCTCAATATCGTCGCGCGGAGCATTGCTGTCAGTGCGGACGATCATCGGACTTGTTTCGTTGGTTACGCTAGCCGTAGCCTGCTGTATACGATAGTTAACATAGGCGACATCACGGACTATGGGCATCGTCGTTCCAGCATTCTTGAATTGACTGAGGTAATAGGATGTCAGGTCGAGTAGGCTCCAGCCGTGATGAGATGATGGCGCAATCTCCGCACCTTCAGAGTAATCGTTCCAGGTCGGAATCTGAATCCAATCGGCGTTCGAACTGTTAGCTGCTGCCCAAGTGGAGCGAAAGTTATTACCATTTTGCGCTTCGGCATATTTAGACTGATTTGGTCTTTCGTCTTGGTAGGATACTGGGGCCATCCAGAGCATCTGGTTTCCATCCATATTTTTATAAGTATGAACTGTGATGCCGGTCGATGCCGCACCTGCTGAGCTTTGTGGGCTGCGCGCTCCCCATTCGCTCTCACCATAACTAAATGAAGCGAACTGTGGGCCGTTCGTTGTCGTGCCACCAATAAAACAGGGCACAAATGCGACAGGAATTCCCTTGGTATTCTGCATGTATGTTACAAAACTTTGCCAGTAAGCTGCACCTTCAATTTCTGGGCCAAATGGCGAAATCACGAGTCGTTTTGTGCCATTGTCGTTGACGTAAAAGAGTCCATTCTTTTTGGTGGAGTCATTGGCGATCGATGCAATAGCGTCACCTAAGGCTGAGTAGGTCTGAGTTTTTAAGCTTGATGCATCAGGCATCAACATA
This sequence comes from Saccharimonadales bacterium (SeqCode), assembly GCA_038237095.1. Classification (GTDB taxonomy): domain Bacteria; phylum Patescibacteriota; class Saccharimonadia; order Saccharimonadales; family UBA4665; genus JAJXTN01. Next base: position 816 of record JBBRZB010000003.1, read on the forward strand.
ATCTTGAAATTTGAATCGACTGCCTGAGCGGCGGTGATTAAATTCATCATATTTGTCCAATGGTTGGTGCTTGTGTTAATCGATAACATATCCATCGTAAAACCGTCCAAACCAGCCTGTGTGGCTCGAGTGACCTCTGTTTTCATATCATCAAGCTGCCATGCGGATGATGCGTCAACAGCTCGAGGCAAAGGCCGTTCGCGCAAAAATCCACCATATGCCGCATGGGCTCCGCCCTCGCCATTTGGTGCTAGGTAGTTCACCGTGTAATAATCTGAAGCCGCAGCTTTGTTGTCTTCAGAAATTGGAAATTGAGTAAAGTAGTGTGCAAAGACTAGTTTTTTATATGTTCCACTCGTCATGCCCTGCTTAAGCCAAGATTGAGCAGGTAGGTCTATAGGTAGGTATGCCGTAGCAGTGGTTGGGATCGATGAACCGTTACCGAACTTGATTGCTTTACCGCCCGACGCACTAGCGTCTATAATCGATGCGACACCGTTTAGCGCTCCATTTTCAGGTTCAGTGGAAGCAGTTGAATTAGCAGCATGGGTAACAAAAAGTACTGCGCTGCCTACAATCGCAAACACTGCAACAAAAATAATTTTTGTTCTTTGCTGTATTAAAAATCGAGGCATTTTAGTCTTCTTCGACCTTTTCATTACAAGTTTAGCTTAACCTCTTTAACCTCTTAGGTCAAATTCTCCACTATCTTGGAGTATGCAGCACGAGATAGATCGCAGAGAAGAGACCGACCACGATGACAACAACACGAATGGCATGTGAAGAGAATCGCTGGGACACGCGTGACCCAAAGAGTCCACCAACACCGCAGCCGATGCCCATCGCCAAACCATGACGCCAATCAATCAAGTGCGTGCTGAATAGAACGATAATTGATGCCACAGCGATAGTAGTGCCGGCGATATTCTTGAGCCCATTCATTTGGTGGATGTCGTGCAATGAGGAGAAGCCTAGGAACGCCAACATGATGAAGCCAAAACCAGCACCAAAGTAACCGCCATAGATTGCCGTGGGGAGGAGGGCTATGCCGATTAATACCAATGACTGAATGTCCTGACGGCGTTTTGTGATGTGGCGATGTAAACGGAGGTGAATAAACGGCTGAAAGGCAAATAATAAAACGGCTGAAAGGATCAAGAAAGGTATAAGTTCTTGGAAGCGATGGCTGGAGGTGTGCCTTAGTAAAAGTGCCCCGATAATTGCCCCGATAAAGCAGGGAATAATGAGAAGCAAGTATTTTCCAGGTAGTTTACGGATGTATCTTCGATATCCATAAATTGAAGTGAGTTGCCCAGGCAAAACAACAATGTTAGCTGTTACGTTAGCAACAAGCGGTGTTAACCCTGCGGCTAATAGGACAGGGAAGCCAAGCAACATGCCGCCACCAGCTACGGAGTTCATTACACCCACAAGGATGCCAACTAGGAATAAAACTATTTCTGTAATCATGTTTATTTTTAGCTAAATGCTAGCTTAAGCGTAGCATTTTTTGGCGTGCTTAACTAGAGAAGATCTCGTCGAGTAATGGGTGAACGAGACTTTGGAGGTTCACTAAATCGCATGGAGTTGAAGTGACGTGGAAGTCTGCCTCTCGCATAACAGTTAGAACGCTGCCGCTGTTTCTATCGGGGTTGTAATAATCGCCGGCTTCATCAGCGCGGAACGCTTCTAGTGTGGACCTGTCTCTACTACCGCGTTCCTCGAAGTGCTCCATAACCCCTAGATATCGCTCTTCAATGGGACAGTGTAGCGCTATAACCGCCAGCTTGTTGATTGCAGAGCTATTTCGCAAGCGATCAACTTCAGCCGGAACTCGCAAACCATCGATAACGAGTATTGAAGACCCGCTTTGAACGACTGGTGCTACGAAAGCGGCATCGTCTTCTTTGGCCATCCTATCTCGACAGGCCATATACTCCTCGCGTGAGGATAGGTCTATCCCGCGTACGGCGGCATACGCTTCGATAATGCCACTTGGGCGCACCGTTTCAGCACCCCAGACACGGGCTGCGTATTTGCAGAGCTGGCTTTTACCAGACCCAGGGTGGCCAATGAAGTTCACAACGCGCTTCTCAATCATAAGTATATTATACAATAAATTATACTAATAGTAAATTCGGATGCTGTCTCTTGAGATTTACTAACGGTAAAAAGACATGTTTTGGCATTGTTTCATAAGTAAACCAGGCAATTTCTTTGCACCTGTCTGGCTCCAGTATCTGTGCGGTACCTCCGGCCCAATCGGCAAGCATGAAGATTGTGATGTAGTGCTTGGCTTCAGTAACGAACACGTCGTTTGTTGCTGCCAAAAATCTAATATTTTTAATCGTAAGACCGACTTCTTCGCTTGTCTCACGGACGACACATTCTTCCCATGTTTCACCAAATTCTAAATGTCCACCTGGCAGTCCCCACGTATCGGCTCCGTGCGCACCAATCCGATGACCCATAATGAACGTGCCGTCTTTCATAATAAAGACCGCGACACCCACTTTAGGACGTGATTGTTCGGTAAGGCTCATAGCTACTAAGAAGTATAACGAGGCAGAGCCTATTTGCGGAACACTTTTTGCCTTTGAGCGCTCCAGGGCTGTTAAGATAGTAGTTATGCATATGCAGTTAGCGCCCGGTACGTATGTTGTCGCGGTGAGCGGTGGGGTCGACTCCATGGCTCTTTTGCATTATTTGCGGCAATTACAAGCCCAAGAACCTAAAAATTGGCGTTTTACGGTGGCGCATTTTGACCACGGTATCCGAGATGATTCAATGCATGATCGTCGACTCGTACAGGCCACTGCTAAAGCCTATGGCATGCCATTTGTGTATGACCAAGTGAAGTTGGGCGACCAAACTAGCGAAGCAACTGCTCGACAAGCTCGCTACGAGTTCTTGCGCGGTGTCCGGCGAGCAACTGGTGCACGATCGATTATAACGGCGCATCACCAAGATGACGTACTCGAAACAGCTATTTTTAATCTGTCGCGGGGTACTGGCCGTCGTGGGCTGACGGCCATGTTAAATAACCCTGAAATACATCGTCCGTTAACACACCTCACGAAGGCCGAACTGATTGACTATGCCGAGAGCAATGGTCTGGTTTGGCGCGATGACAGGACCAACCAGGACGAAAGTTATAAGCGGAACTATATTCGGCAGAAAATAATGCCGCGCGTCGATGCCGAATCACGCCAGACATTACTCGAAATTATCGCTCATTTGAATGAAGTGAACGCTGAACTTGACGGTTTGTTAGTAAACGCGCTCCATATGCAGCCGCAGTCCGGTACTATGGATCGACACTTCTTTAATCTACTGCCACATGCTGTGGCTCGTGAAGCCATGGCTAGCCTGCTTCGACACAATGGTATTACTGAATATGACAGACCTCTCTTGGAACGACTGGTTGTGTCTGCTAAAGTAGCCCAGAGCGGGCGTGTTTTCCCAATCAGAAAGGGCTGGTACTTAGCGGTACAGCCGAAACTTCTAGCACTCGTACCGCCCGAGCGCTAGACAAACAAATTAAATCAGGGATATAATAGTCTAACTATGGATAGAAAACCACTTCGTACCAATCGAAAACCAGGCAAGAAGAATAACCGCATGATGAAGAACGTCGGCTTTATTAGTTTGCTAGTTCTAATCGGCCTAGTTCTGTTTGCGGCAGCCAATCAACCGAGTACCCTTAAGCAGATTCCTTCGACTGAAGCGATTACGCAAAACAACGCCGGTAAGTATTCCTCGATCGTTGTAGCTGGTAATCAGCTCAGCATTACTCCTAAAGGTACCGATCACGCTACGTTGAAGTCATATGTTGATCCGAACACTGGGTTGAAGCAGCAAGGTTTTGATACCAGCAAGTCAGCAATTACGTATAAGCCGGCCGTTGGTGGAACATCAACCTGGGTTAGCCTCGGTGAATCAATTATCCCTGTCGTCGTCATCGCTGCTATCCTGTTCTTCATGCTACGCAGCGCCCAAGGTCAGGGGAACCAAGCACTGAGCTTTGGAAAAAGTAAAGCCCGTCTGTATGGCAATGAAAAAGATAAGGTAACCTTTAAAGACATCGCAGGTTCAGCTGAAGCCAAGCAGGATCTTGAAGAAGTGGTTGAATTTTTGAAATTCCCTAAGAAATTTGCCGGTATGGGCGCCCGCATTCCAAAGGGCGTGTTGCTCATTGGTCCTCCCGGAACTGGTAAAACTATGTTGTCTCGTGCTGTAGCCGGTGAAGCCAATGTGCCATTCTTTAGTATCTCCGGTTCGGAATTTGTGGAAATGTTCGTCGGTGTTGGCGCATCACGTGTCCGTGACCTATTCGCTAAAGCCAAGAAAAACGCACCATGTATTATCTTTGTTGATGAAATTGACGCAGTCGGTCGTCGTCGTGGTTCTGGTATGGGTGGTGGACATGATGAGCGTGAGCAAACTCTGAACCAAATCTTGGTTGAAATGGACGGCTTCGAGCAGGGTGAGAGCGTGATTGTTCTGGCAGCGACCAACCGTGCTGATGTGCTTGACCCAGCTCTGCTTCGCCCTGGGCGTTTTGACCGGCGCGTGAATATTGGCTTGCCCGATCGTAAAGACCGCGAAGCTATCCTTAAAGTACACTTTACTAAGAAGCCACTTGCTAAGAACGTTGATCTCGACTCATTAGCTGCTAAAGCAGCTGGTAGCTCGGGCGCTGATTTAGCTAACATCGCGAACGAGTCAGCTATTATCGCGGCTCGCAATAGTCACAATGAGATTACGCAGGGTGACGTTACTGAAGCCTTCGAGCGTGTTGCTATTGGTCCAGAGCGCAAGAGCAAAGTTATGACTGAAAACGACAAAGCTACAACCGCCTATCACGAAGCCGGTCACGCACTAGTTGGCCATGTATTGCCTGACAGTGATCCTGTACATAAAGTCACGATTATTCCTCGTGGTGGTACTGGGGGCGTGACGTGGTTTATACCACCAGAAGATCGCATGTTTGTTTCGCTTATTCAGTTCAAAGATATCCTAGCCCGTGGTTTGGGTGGTCGTATTGCCGAAGAAGTTGTACTTGGCCGTGATCGTATTACAACTGGTGCAGGTAGCGACTTGCAGCAGGCGGCTGAACTAGCCCGAGACATGGTTATGAATCAAGGCATGGGCAGCAAGTTACGTGACCAAGTCTTCCATGTGGATGACGGTATGATGATCGATCGTTTGGTCCACGAGCGTGACTATTCAGAAGACACGGCTAAGATTATCGACCAAGAAGTCGAGAGCTTAATTACTGAAGCTGCTGAGCGTGCCCGAGCCGTTATTAAGGCTAATTTGCACAAACTCGAAGAGCTCAAAGACCGTCTGCTCGAAAAAGAAACAGTTGATGCTGACGAAGTGAATGACGTGCTAGATGGCGCTAAAATGCCTCAAGCTGCTGCCCTTTATTAGTTATTCTCATCGTGTCCCTATCCAGCCTAACATTTACGTTGTTGCGAATGCTTTGAAACCAAAAAAGCGTAATAAATATGCCTACAGTTTTTATTGATAAAAGACTGTCATCATAAGCGGTGCTGCTCTATACTAGAATGGACACTTGAACAAGCGTTACGCATGAAGATAAGCCCCCGGACCGACAGACGAAAACGTATCAGCATTGGCAACGTCGCGGCACTTTTAGTTTTCACGATGTTAATCGGCCAATTGCTTGGTTTTTTGCGTACCAAACTCGTCAACGCTAACTTCCCAATTACAGGTCCACATAGCACCGACGCCTACTTCGCAGCCTTTATTATTCCTGACTTTTTCTTCTTTACGCTCGCTGCTGGCGCCTTAGGCGTAGCCTTCATGCCGGTACTGTCTGATCGCATGCATCGGGGAGACCGAAAAGGAATGTGGGAGCTATCCGCTTCGCTGATGAATTTCCTTGCAATCATTATGTTTTTCGTCGGCATTGTCATGTTGCTGTTTGCTAAACCATTGATCCACTACATTGTCGCGCCAGGTCTGACACCCGAACAGCTTACTACCTCGGCGAATATCATGCGTTTACTCGCCTTTAACCCATTGCTGTTCACTATTTCAGGTATTCTGACGAGCGTTCAGCAGACCATGGGCCGCTTCTTTTTCTTCGCCATCGCGCCACTGTTCTACAACTTATCGATTATCATCAGCATTTTCGCGTTCAAGGATAACGTTGGCCTTGTTGGTCTAGGACTAGGCGCGCTTATTGGAGCTATTCTGCAGCTTTTTGTAATATCGTTGGGACTTTTCAAGACAGGTTTCGCTTGGACACCAAAGATAGGTTGGCGCAGCCGCGATTTTCGAACTGTGCTGCGCAATCTGCCGCCACGGGCAATTGACCAAGGGGTCGACCAAATCGAAGACGTTATCGAAACACATATCGCCAGCAATCTTGGCACAGGCAGTATTAGCTACTTTAACAGCGCCTATATTCTGAGTACCGCACCGGTTTTATTGATCGGTACCGCAATCTCGACTGCGGCCTTCCCGCGCTTGAACGCTCGCTTGAGCCAAGGCCGACCAGATTTGTTTCGACGTGATTTTTTGATGGTGCTGCGGGCAATGATTTGGATTAGCGCGCCGCTCGTTGTTATCTGTTATTTCTGTCGTGGGTATCTAGCGCGCCTCATCTACAGTCAAGGGCAGCCGGTGATCGCGACCATTTTTGGATTCTTAACAATCGCTATCTTCTTTAGAATCATGTATTCCATCATGTCGCGTTGGTTTTACGCACAGAAGGATACACGTACGCCACTATACGTTTCAATCTTTACTATTGGGCTTAACGTCATTTTGGCGTATACGTTGGCTCGTCCAAGTGCGTACGGCTTGTCTGGTCTAGCCATCGCGCAGTCCATTGTTTCTGCAGCAGAAGTCTTCGTGCTTGGTACCATCATGGTTATTCGTGATCACCATCTGTTTGATGCTACCTTCTGGGATGGCGTATGGCGGATCATGTCGGTAACCGGATTTAGCGTGCTGGCGGGCTTCCTCATGATTTCGCTCTACCCATTAGGGGCAGAGGATAAGGGTGTGTTTGTACTCGGAAGTAAATTCCTGATAGTTGCGGGCGTGACATTTAGTGTCCACATAGCGGTCTCGTCGTTGTTTGGACTAGAAGAAGTTGGGCCATTTTTGTCACGTGTCCGTAAGTTTATCCTCAAACCAATCAAAGTTGATTGGTAGGCAATAACTATAAAACTGGCTCTCATCTGAGCCACCTCTGTTATAATAGAGTAGACATGAACCAGAGACAGATACGTAACTTTTGTATTATCGCGCATATTGATCATGGCAAGTCGACTCTTGCTGACCGGTTGCTCGAGCTGACCGGCACCGTTGATAAGCGTGATATGAAAGCGCAGCTGCTAGACCGCATGGATTTAGAGCGCGAAAAGGGCATCACCATCAAGCTGGCGCCGGTTCGCATGAACTACAAAGAGTACGAACTAAATCTGATAGATACGCCGGGCCATGTGGACTTTAGTTATGAAGTCTCACGTAGCCTTGAAGCTTGTGAAGGCGCTTTGCTAGTTGTGGACGCGTCGCAGGGTATCCAAGCTCAAACTCTCGCTAACGTCTACCTTGCAATGGCTGCCGAGCTTACAATTATCCCAGTTTTGAATAAGATTGATTTACCAGCCGCTGATGTGGAACGAGTTAGCGCAGAAGTCGTCAGTCTACTAGGCTGCAAGAAAGAAGATATACTTCTCATTTCTGCCAAAACTGGTGAGGGTGTCAGCGCGATTTTGGATCGTATTGTCAGTGATGTACCGGCACCAACCCCGACTGAAATTACAGAGACTCGTGCGCTCATTTTTGATAGTTACTACGATGATTACCGCGGTGTGATTTTATACGTTCGGGTTTTTGATGGCGCGATTGCCAAAAACGCTTCGATTAAAATGATGGCCACCAGTGCTGTGGGCATCGCGCTGGAAGTCGGTGCGCTTAAACCTGATATGACTCCAAACCAAGTTTTGCAAAACGGTGAGATTGGCTACATCGTGACTAACCTTAAATCAACACGAGAAGCTAAAGTTGGCGATACCGTGACCCTTTCCGCTCACCCAGCTCAAGTTCAGCTGCCCGGTTACCGTAACGTGCAGCCATTTGTCTACGCGGGCTTTTTCCCTGAGAGTAACGAATTCTACCAAGACCTCAAAGATGCTGTCGAAAAATTGAGCTTAAGTGACTCGGCATTGCAGTTTATGCCCGAAAATTCACCTGTCCTTGGCTTTGGGGTGCGCATTGGTTTTCTTGGGTTGCTGCACATGGATATCGTACGCGAACGACTTGAGCGCGAGTATAACCTAGAACTCGTCGTTACTAATCCGTCAACTGATTACCAAGTTAGTTTATTGAACGGTGATGAAACTGACATTAAAAGTGCGGCCGACTTACCTGACCCTGCCAAAATCCGTGAAATTCGCGAGCCTTGGATCAAGGGCGAAATTGTTGTGCCCAAGGAATATGTCGGGGCAGTAATCCAGCTTATTTCAACCAAACGCGGCCTGCAAAAGAACTTAAGTTACGTTGACGAACGAGCACTGGTGAGTTTCGAAGCCCCTTTGGCAAACCTATTGACTGATTTTTATGACCAATTAAAAAGTGTTACCAGCGGATATGGCTCTTTTAACTACGAACTCATGGATTATCGCGCTGAAGATTTAGTTCGATTAGATTTCTACATTGCGGGCGATATTGTCAGCGCGTTAAGTATCATGGTGCACCGTACAGAAGCAGATCGCATTGGACGTGATACTGTTGGCAAGCTCAAAGAAGTTATTCCGCGCCAAAATTTCCAAGTTGCCTTACAGGCAGCTATTGGAGGCAGATTTATTGCGCGTGAAGATATCAGTGCTTACCGTAAAGATGTCACGATCGGCTTATATGGTGGCGATGTGTCTCGTAAAAAGAAAGTCCTTGCCAAACAGGCTAAAGGCAAGAAGCGCATGAAACGCTTTGGTAAAGTTGATATTCCAGCTGAGGCCTTTACGGTCATGCTCAAACGTGACTAATTTAGACAGTAGTATTCTTCAAGTGTTTTATCGGTTCGATACAATGCAGTCGCCACTGGCACGCCCACGTAGCGGTAGTGCCATGGCTCATAGCTGTAGCCAGTGCTCGCTTGCTTATAATCCGGGTAACGCATGATGAAGCCATATTCATGGGCGTTGTGGTTGAGCCAATCAGCCGCTCTGGTGATGGCAAAACAACCCTGTGCCGCACACACGTACGATTTCAGAATGATGTCTGCTGCTAATCCCGTTTGATGTTCGCTCATTCCTGGCGGCGCAACATCATTTTGAGCATCAAGGGTCACGCTGCTCATAGTCTTGGCATACAGCGTGCTCTGGTCAGCGTATGAACGGTAGCCACTGGAAAGCAGTAGATCGATACCATTCTGATTAGCGGCCACAAATAGCGCGCTTAGAGCTTGAGCCGCCGGTGCGCGCAGCTTGGCTTCAGGGTTGTCTGGGTAGACAGCTAAGTTCACTGCAGGTAGCGTTAAATCGTGGGGCACATAATCATTGGGCACAAGAGTATGTTGTTTATCGACCAGAACTTGTATGTTGTCATTAGATGGTAGCGCTAAGGCTTGACGAGACGTCAGTGCGAAAACTAGTAGCACGACAGGGATAATGGAAACCAGTTTCAGATGTTCTTTACGCATGATATCGGAACGACCTAAACAACATTATCCAGAGCAGGAGTTCAAGCTCGACATTTGTAACATTTGTTAGGTAGTAGAGACTTATCAATAAAGCGCAGTAGCTAAAGTAGCGCTCTGGGCCGCTGTGCCTCAGTCCTCTATATAAAGCTACCAACACGAACCCAGCGAAAGCGATGCCACCTACAAAGCCTGAAATGAGTACGCGATCCAAGAATACGTTGTGGCTACTATCAAAATAATAACCATCGTGGCACGTCGCCTGCAAGGCAGTGTTATGAAGCGTCGGGCATGCTAAGGCTATAGGAATGCTCCCAGCGCCGTAACCCCAGATGGGTTGGTGCGACGTAGCGCGCACACCGAACGATTGCAGGCTGAGACGATATTGCGTGCTCTCAACAGCGAAATGACTGTCAGTAATACGATGTGGCAAAACGGCTTGGCTGGCAACGATGCCAACAATGAGCGTTAGTAGTATCGCGAAGCACTCGATACCACGACGCCGCCAACTAATCGGGCGTTGCAAGACAACAAGCAGCAACACCAGGGTTAAGATTAGAATGATGGCTCGAGTTTGACTCAGTAGCAAGATTGACGCGAGCATTAACTGGCCAGCGGCAATCAATACACGATGATTTGGGAATTGCTGCCACATCGCGATGCCTAAAATTAATCCGCAAGCCATAAACGCCGCCAAAATATCAGCTTGATGGAATACTCCGCCTAGTCGTACAAGCTGATGGGCTGTGAGTAGGGTGAACGGTAATGTAATGAATGCCAATGTCGCAATCGAGACGTACAGCCAGGCGAGGAGGCGCTTAGTCTCTATGCCCGTAAGCAACAACCCACTCCCAACGCAAGCAAGTAGCGCCAGTGTACCTAAACGGATTAACGTTGAACCGTAGAGATTAGTAATCGAAGGGTGTGCCAGTAAGCTGATTACACAGAAACCAACATACAGCCCGAGTAAAAGTTGCACGGATTGAGGTAATCGCCAGGAGGGTCGGCGCCAACCTGATACAATTCCCACCCACGCCAGTACGCCTGTGAGAATGATGGCTGAAGCCTGCGTATCGATATTGCGGCCAAGCGTGAAGGGAACCAGAAATGGCACTAAGCAGGTCAGTATCAATACCGTATTTTGAAGCAGAGTTATCAAGTGTCTGTTGGCCAAGAAAACTATTTTCACGTTAGGTGTCTCTTTGCCAGCTTGAAACGTTCAAGCTATATGTTTGAAACAGGGGCGGTAACTTTGAACACTTTGGAGCAGGTAAACGTGCTATTACTATCAGTGCCAGTAATGGTGTAGCGGTAGGAGGCTGTGGCTGATGTCTTTGGCACATATTTTGCGAGGGTAACAGTTTTTGAGGCGCCGGGAGCTAAGCCGTAAGCAATCGTTACGTACTGGTGAGCTGAGTTGCCGCCTGGGAAGTGGTAGAAGGCGTTTAGTTTTGGTCCGATACTACCAGTACCAATGTTGGTAACGAGTACTTTTGGCGTTATAGCAGTTCCAGACTTTACGACGTTAGCGATTCCAGAAATGCTACATTTGCCCAAATACGTGAGCGGTGATGAAGCTGGTGAGGACGTTGGTGATGAGGTTGGTGTGCAATTTGGGCTTGAGGTCGGGCTTGAAGATGGGCTGGAAGTTACGCCTGAAACGGGATCTGACATGCCGCTACAACTATCCGCATGGCTAGCAACTAGATAGTAGGTACCGCCAATAGCGACCATAACTACAACTAATACAAGAATAACCTCATGGCTAAAGCCTTTGGTGTCTAAACGTTTGAAAATTTTCATATTCTCTCTTTTTATTTTAGATGTTAATTTTTACAACTATGATACGGATTATATACTTGATTACTCAGCTGTCAACAACGGATTAGCGTAATCTGTTTCGCCCTACGTGTTGCGGTGTTCTGCTCGCTGATATACAATTTGCCTAAAGTTCACAAAACAGAACCATGAAATATACATCACGCAACCCAAGCATTAACAAACGACTGTTCGTAGCAGTCTTCACTCCGTCATGGCTCAGTGCGGTTGTCTGCATCTTAGTGGGACTTTTTGTTAGTGTCGGTGTTGTTTTTGTCAGCGGTTACAGGAGTAGCGCGCTGCGGCTTGATGTTATTACGTATAAGACACCGCAAGGAGCCACGGCGTATCATGCTGCTAGTTCTGGATTGCTCGCCAACCCGTTTATAGGCAATTTGCCATTGATCGCGTTCTGGACAATCGTAGGTTTCGCGGTCTACCTGTTCGCGATAAATATATTCCGCGCCATTAGTTCGACAGCGGAACTCAAAGACGAAATGGACTACGTGAATGTTAATCGTCACGATTTACTTTGGTCAGCAATCGAACAGTTGTTGGTACATCTCGGGGTATTAATTATATGGGTGGCCTATATCCTCTTCTTCTTGCACCAAATTTTGCCATATTGTATAAATCTCGCACTTGTCGGAACAACTCAGATAACTAGTCCGCTCGGTGGCGGCTACGCGCTGCTTGCGACAGTCGTGCTAGCACTCGCGATGCATTTACACGCTATTTTTCTTCGTTTATTGTTGCTTCGGCCTCGAGTTTTTTCTAGAGCAGTCTACATCGACTAGTAAAGTAAGTGGCGAAATCAATTGAAACACCTCTGTTATTCTGATATAAATAGACCATGAACGAACTAAAACACATCGTTGAATTCAGAGACGTGTTAAAAGACTATAGTCTATCCAAGATTGCACTACACACACTTTCTCAAACCAAGTTGGTGCTGCTAGTTGCTACCACCTCCAGTGGTCGCAATACGGTACTTCGCGAAGTGGTAAAGACGGGCGATTATCACTTCATTATCTCAGATACAACTCGCAAACCTCGTGTAAATGACGGCGTGCTCGAGCAAACTGGCAGAGAGTATTGGTTTAGAACCGAAGAAGAGATGTTATCTGATATTAACGCCGGCAAATTCCTTGAAGCAGCGGTGATTCACGATCAGCAAGTTTCCGGTATTAGCGTGAGAGAGCTGGAGCAAGCTACCCAAGAGGGTAAAATTGCGATTGCTGACACCGAAGTCGCAGGCGCTGACAACGCCTACAAATATAAGCCGGATACGATTATTATCTTTGTATTGCCGCCAAGTTTTGATGAATGGCAGCGACGGCTGAAACATCGTGGTGCGATGGATTCAGGGGAATTTAAGCGACGCATGCAGAGTGCGGCATATGAATACCGTCACGCGTTAGAGCGTGATTACTATAAATTTGTGATTAATGACAAACTTGATCAGGCAGCACAAAGAATAAACAGTTTAGCAAAACTGGAGACCGTCGATGCGCAGGAGCAGGCAGACGCTCGTGATTTAGCTGAGAGATTACTGGTTGCTACTGAGTCATTAGTCAGTAGTTTATAAAAAAGTCTTGACTTCCTCCCCTCATCCTGCAAACATTAGCAGTATAAACAAACACTAGGTGATCGAGTGGTTTTACAGCAGCATACAGCACCAATCCATCGTCATATCGGCCTCTCCATTTTTGGGCTATCTATTCTATTGCTTGCCGCTTTCCTAGTCCATAAGCCATTAAGTGCCTCTGCTGCCTGTTCAGCTCAAGATACATCACGCGGCACGGTCACGAGTAGCTTTACCGTAGCAACTGCCGGCACCTATCGTGTTTGGAGCCGCATCAAGGCTCCCGATACTACTAATAACTCATATATTCTTGAAATCGATGGTGCTGCGCTCTGTGGAGTCGTAGTAGGGGATAACGGCACTGATATTCCTGCCAATACCTGGAAATGGGTTGATTATCAGAGTGCTACCACAACCAACAAGATAAATGTCACACTAAGCGCGGGTCCGCACACTATGGTGATGATCGGTCGCGAAGACAATGTGGAAGTTGACCGCGTCATCCTAACTACGGATACTACGTGCGTTCCACAAGATCTGCCGGCTGGTGCTCCGACCAGTTTTGGTGATAACTGTGCTAATCCTGCCGACACAACCAACCCAACCGTCTCACTAACTGCCCCAGCAAATGGTGCAATAGTCAGCGGCAAGACAGTTGCCGTAACAGCTACAGCAGCAGATGATGTAGCAATTCAAAAAGTTGAGTTCTACGTTGACGGTGGGCTTAAATCCACCGATACGAGCACCTCTTACAGCTATACACTCGACTCTACGACGCTACCGAATGGTAACCACCCTATCTACGCAATTGCGTATGACACAAGCGGAAATCATACCCAAAGTGCGACTAATACAGTTACTGTCAGTAACGCGCCAACCTGTACCGCTGGTAGCTCAACCGCTGTGACCGCACCAACCGCTGTGACTAAGAGTGGCAGCACTGTAACTTCAATCTCGCTTAGCTGGACTGCTAGTACCCCAAGCCCAGGCTGTACGCTTAGTGGTTACCACGTTTTCAGAGATGGTGTCCAAGTTAGCGGCAACATTACAAGCGGAACGACATACACCGATACTGGCTTGCCATCTGACGTAAGCCATACTTACTCCGTCGATGCGTATGACAGCGGTCCGAACACGTCTGCCAAGAGCGCGACTTCAACTTTCTCACCAACGCAAGATACGGTCGCACCAAATATACCAGCCGGTCTCGCGGCTACCGCCCCAGCACCTGCGAGCGTCAACCTGACGTGGACCGCAGCCACCGATCTTCCAAGCCCTGGCGGCTCAGGCATGGCCTCATACGTTATCTCGCGCACCACCGGCACTGGGGCAACCAACCCAACCAGTTTCATCGTAACTTTCCCTGCGACTACTTACACCGATACTACAGTTGCCGCCAGTACCAAGTACAACTATTCAATCGCTTCTGTCGATGCCGACAGTAACCAAAGCGCGCCAAGCACTATTGTCAGTGTCACGACCCCAGCCCCAACCTGTAGCGGTACGCCAAGTACGCCAACTGGTTTAACCGCAGGTGCCGTAACCATGACTAGTATTACCTTTACATGGACAGCCAGCACTCCGAGCGCCGGCTGTACGTTAAGCGGTTACCACGTCTATCGTGGTGGTGTTCTAGTTGGCGACTCAACTGGCACTGGCACTACGTTCACCAGTACGGGCTTGACGCCAAATATTACGTATAGCTTCACAGTTGTTGCGTTTGATACTAGCGCCCACCAATCTAGCGCTTCTACGGCCAAAGCAATTGCTTCAGCACCTGACACGTCCGCGCCAACAGCGCCAACCAACGTTTCGGCAACGTCAACGGTAAGCTCACAAGTCAGTTTGGCTTGGACGGCTAGCACCGATAATGTAGCGGTTACGGGCTATAACATATATCGCAACGGAGCGACTTCACCGACCTATGTAGTCGGTACGGTAACCTCATATACTGATACGAATGTTGTTGCCAACACGACATACACCTATCAGATTAACGCCGTGGATGCTGCCGCTAACCCAAGTGCCAAGGCCCCTACCACTGCTGTTTCCGTAAAAACGCCAACTTCGACGGATACGACCCCACCAACTACTCCTGGCACACCAACTACGCCTGTTATTTCAGGACAGGGCACACAAGTAACATGGCCAGCAAGCACCGACAATGTGGGTGTGGTAGGCTACCATGTCTACATCAAGTACGGCACAACTGAGGTACCACTTGGTGACAGCAGCGGCACCACGTTCACTTATGGAGACTTAACTGGTACTGGCACAGTTTCATCTTGTTTTGAGCCAGGCGTACCATACACCCTAAGTATCAGAGCTTATGATGCAGCTGGACTTACCAGTACCACGCCAGCGACCGCACAGTTCACAACCACCAACACGGGCATGTTCCCTGGTGACGTTAACTGTAACCGCGTCGTAGATTACGGTGACCTTCTCAAAGAAACAATAAACTGGCAGAAGACTAATCAGTTACCGAATCAGGGTGATGTCGATGGTAACGGCATCGTAAATTATATTGATCTATTACGTACAACTGTAAATTGGGGTCAAGGATGGTAAAAACTATCAAACATTATCGACATAAAATATTAGCTGGCCTCAGCGTTCTTGTTGTGGCGGGGCTAGGTGTCAGCCTACTTACTACGACCTATGGCGCATCGAGCGCTAGCGCCACAATGGTGGCCGGACAAGCTACCTATAACGTTAATGACGCTGTTACGATTCAGCTGTACGAGAATAGCGGCTCAACGGGTGTAGCAGGAGCGGACTTAATTGTTAATTACCCAACAGATAAATTAACCTACGTTAGTGTTAGTAAGAACGGTGCTTTCAGTGATGCCATGCCAGCTCCTACGGTCAACACGAGTGCGGGTACGATTGATATAGCTCGAGTTACGACGACAGCAGGCGGCTTTACAGGTAGCCAACTGTTTGAGACGGTTCAATTCACTGCCAAAGTAGCCGGCTCGGCAGCACTGACATATGGCGCATCTTCTCAAGTTAATACCGCAAGTGATGGTAGCAACATACTCGGCACGAGTACTGGCGTAACTGTTACATTGCAAACAGCGCCTACCGGCGGTGGCACAGGTGGCGGTACTGGAGGCGGTACCGGCGGTGGCACAGGTGGCGGTACTGGAGGCGGTGCTCCAGCCGATACTGGTGGCACAGGTAACAAGGGCGGAAGCGTCAATGTCGATACTGGTGGCAGCAGTGGCGTAACCGTTCCAAACGGTGGCACAGTTGCCGTCACGACCCCAGTTACTGTTCAACCGACTACTGAGCAAACCCAAGGCGTTAAGAAAGTGGAGTATTATCTTGGCGACAAGTTAGTCGATACTGAAACAGCCGCTCCGTACAAGTTCAATATGAACACCGCTAAGCTCAAGAATGGTACGTATGATCTCAAAAGTAAGACCTATTACGACAATGGTACTACGGCTCAAACAACGCAGCACGTGGTGGTCAAGAATGCCTCCAGTAAGTCCAAGGTTAATCCTGTAGGCATATCGTTGCTCCTATTAGCGCTTGTCGCAGGTGTATTCATCCTGCTACACCGTCCACGCGGTATTAAACCAGTCGGAGTTGGCGCAATTGCATCTGAAAAGATCGTAACTAGCGCAAATTACGATGAAAAGATTACTCCCAAAGTCACTCCTGTGGCGCCTTCATCAGTAGTGTCGCCTGGTAGTACGCCAACTACTATCACAGTTACCGCTCCAGAATCTCACACCAATCAGAATCCTGCTCCGAGCTCAGTCATTACGCCCACAACTGGCCCAGATGACGCTCCAAAAGTGTAGCCAGCCAAACTTGGCACTCTTGACGTCCGAGTGCTATTTGGTATACAGTAACATCTGTTAAGACGGAACTTTTAGAGATACTATGACCGAACGCCAACAGAAATTATTGAGTGCTATCGTAGAGCAATATGCTGAAGTCGCCAGCCCAGTCGGCTCAAGCTTGTTGGCTCGCGTCTTTGGGGTGAGCTCGGCTACGATTCGCGCTGAAATGGCTGAACTTGAGCGCCTTGGGTTTATCGCGCAGCCTCACACAAGCGCCGGCCGAGTTCCTACTGACAAGGGTTATCGTTTCTATGTGAATAACTTGATGGATACTACCCCCGAAACTGCCTTGCCTGAGCGTCGGGCAGAACGAGCGCTAGCTACCCGAGTTCAAATGGGTGGTGTACCCGAAATGACAATCCGTAGTGCAGTTGATACACTCGTTGAACTGACGCAGAATCTTGCGCTTGCAACCCTAGGAAACCAACTCTACATGAGCGGTCTTTCAAACTTATTTGGCCAGCCAGAATTTATTAATAGCATTCAAGTCCAGCAAGTTGCCGGATTGCTTGATAATCTCGAGCCTTGGCTACGTGAAGCTGCTCCAAACGAGCCGCTGAGCGTCTATATCGGTGCTGAGAACCCAATTGGTCGAGCTGCGGGCTGCAGCCTTATTATTAGCCGTTTCCGTAGCCCATTTAGCGATCGCAGCTACATCGGCACGCTTGGTCCGACCCGTCAAAGTTACCGCGACGTCATGATGCTAGTTCGTCGTGCTGGCCAAGAACTCGAGGAGGCGCTCTATGCCTAGTAAGAAACAACCCGAGCCAGCAATGCCTGAAGAAGAGCTGCAAGACGATCAATACGTGGAATTCGAGCAGCGTATCGGAGATCTAACGGAGGCATTACAGCGTGAACGCGCCGATGCCACCAATATTCGCCGTCGTCATGACGAGCAGGTGAACAGCTTACGCACTACTGTCAAAGCCTCGGTCGTCAAAGATCTATTGCCTGTTATTGATAACTTCGAGCGCGCCCTTAAGCATGTCCCAGAAGATTTAGTAGATAATGATTACATCAAAGGCATTCAAGGAATTGTTAAACAATTTGAAAAAACTTTAGCTGATTTGGGTGTTGAGCGAATCGCCACTGTCGGTGAGCCATTTAACCCCCACTATCACGAGGCAGTCACGATGGAAGAAGGTGATGGCACCAAAGAGGTTGTTAGCGAAGAACTTCAATCGGGTTACCGTATTGGTGAGGACGTCATCCGACACGCAATGGTAAAGGTCAGGCTCCAGTAATCATGAGCGTCACCCAAGTTCTGGGAGAGAATTGGGGTGAGTATATTACAATGGGCGAAATTGGACGTGACGAGCGTAACCATGTATATGAAGTTGTCTGCGAGGCCTTGCTCAAGCCCTGGATCAGAGCATACCTTACCGATAAGCCTCTGGATCCTCGGCAGTATTTAGTCAGCTTAGAAAACGGTCGCTTAGTCTATTTTCCAGCACAGTTTACTACAGATGAGAGTGCCGAGAGCCTGTAATGTTTGAGAATGCTAGCAATGAATATGATCCATCCAGTTCATCGATTTTTCAATCTGCAAAAGCGGTTGGTTCATGCCTACTCCAATGGGCTGCAACCCTAGGATTATCATACTATCCGCCTACACCAGAAGCTGTTGATTCGAGCGGTGTTACTGGTCGAGAAGTGGCTCGCTTCAGAGAATTGTGTAACAACGATCGTTTTGACATAGAGCTACGTGCGTGGCTAAAGGACTAAAAGTAGATTAGTTTACAACACCTAGCACTCTTGACATGAGAGTGCTAACTATTTAGACTAGAAGTAGTATTAGCAAACGATTATCGAGCGCTAATAGGCTAGTCTGCCCACCCTTATAAAATAGGATCGACTGGTCGAGCTCTTCGGGTTACATTGCGAGATGACCCGAAGTCGCTCCACCCTAATTTGCAACAACTACAACATAAGCTAACTAAAAGGAGCACAATATATGTCAAAAATCATTGGTATCGACCTCGGTACAACCAACTCAGCCATGGCTGTCATGCAGTCTGGCAAACCAGAAATTATTGCTAACAGCGAAGGCGCGCGCACAACTCCAAGTGTTGTGGCCATCAACAAGAACAATGAACGCCTCGTTGGCCAAGTAGCCCGTCGTCAACAAGTTACCAACTCCAAGAACACAATCTACGAAGTTAAGCGTCTGATTGGCCGTAATTGGAACGACAAAGAAGTTCAGCGTGACCTCAAACTTATGGGTTATGAGATTATCAAGAGCGGTAACGGCGTCAAAGTGAAGATGGGCGACAAAGATTATAGCCCAGAAGAAATTAGTGCCATGATTCTCGGCAAGCTTAAAGCTGATGCTGAAGCCTTCCTCGGCGACAAAGTTACCGAAGCGGTTATTACTGTTCCGGCTTACTTTGATGATAGCCAACGCCAAGCGACCAAGGATGCTGGCAAAATCGCAGGTCTAGAAGTAAAGCGCATTATTAATGAGCCAACTGCCGCTGCGCTTGCGTACGGCCTCGATAAGGGCGGAAACAAAGATGAGAAGATTGCTGTCTATGACCTTGGTGGTGGTACCTTCGATGTATCTATCCTAGAACTCGGTGACGGTGTCTTTGAAGTAAAGAGCACTAACGGCGATACCCACCTCGGTGGTGCGGACTTCGACCGTGTCATTGTCAATTACTTTGCCGATGAGTTCAAAAAAGAACACGGCATCGACATTACTGACGACAAAGCTGCCATGCAGCGCTTACGTGACGAAGCCGAGAAAGCCAAAATTGAGCTTTCTTCAGCCCAAGAAGTGAATATCAACCTTCCATTCCTAACCGCTGACGCTGACGGTCCAAAGCACTTCGAACACAAGTTAACTCGTGCCAACCTCGAAAACTTAGTCGGCGATTTAATCGCTAAGACTGCCGATCCTTGCGAAAAGGCTCTCAAAGACGCCGGCCTCAAGGCCAGCGATATCAACGCCGTCGTGTTAGTCGGTGGTATGACTCGTATGCCAGCTGTCCAAGAGAAGGTGAAGGCTATTTTTGGCCAAGATCCAATGAAGGGCGTGAACCCTGACGAAGTGGTGGCTATTGGTGCTGCTATCCAAGGCGGTGTACTGCAGGGTGACGTCAAAGATGTCTTGCTGCTTGATGTAACACCACTGTCACTCGGTATTGAAACTATGGGTGGCGTCATGACCAAGCTCATCGAGCGAAACACGACTATCCCAACTAGCAAGAGCGAAGTTTTCTCAACCGCAGCTGACAATCAGCCACAAGTAGAAATTCACGTAGCTCAAGGTGAGCGCGACATGATTGATGGCAACAAGAGCCTTGGCCGATTCGTGCTCGATGGTATTCCACCAGCGCCTCGTGGTATTCCACAGATTGAAGTGACCTTTAATATTGACGCTAACGGTATCTTGAACGTGACCGCCAAAGACAAGGGAACCGGCAAAGAGCAGAACATTACAATTAGTGGCTCTGGCAGCCTCGATAAAGCTGAAGTTGAGAAGATGGCTAAGGAAGCCGAAACCCACGCTGAAGAAGACAAGGCCAAGAAGGAGCTCGTTGAAGCTCGAAACCTCCTTGACGGCGCTGTATACCAAGCTGAGAAGCTTAAGAAAGATAATGGCGACAAGATAAACGACGACGACAAGAAAACACTGGATGAAGCCGTTGAAGTGGCCAAAAAGGTTGTTGCTGACGAGAACGCTGACAAAGACACACTAGAGAACGCCGCCAAAGAGCTCAATGACAAATTGATGCCTATCGGTGCCAAGATGTACGAGCAAGCCGCAGAAGAATCTAAGACTGACGATGCAGCCGCTTCAGAAGATGACAAGAAGACCGACGAGCCACTTGAAGGCGAAGTCGTCGACTCAGAATCAAGTTCAGACCAAGCCGACAAGAAAGACTAGCATGCAGTTCGTAGAGCTTGTTTTGACATGTGCCAGTGAGCAAGAAGCCCAGTCGATTGCCGATAGCTTACTCGAGAAGAAACTTGTTGCTTGTGCTGAATTTAGCCCTGTGACCTCACGTTTTTCGTGGAAGAACAAGATTGAAAATTCTGTTGAAATTCGACTGACAATGCTAAGCACTGCGGACAATTTTGATGCCATAGAAACTGAGGCTACTCGGCTCCATAGCTACGAAACATTTGTGCTTCGCGCTATGCCAATGGTACGACTTTCCAATGATGCTCAAACTTGGCTTGCGGTAAATACGAAGTCAAGCTGATAGAATAGAGCGATGGTTATGCAGACTTTCGGGATTAAAGAGGGCTATCGAAGCCTGTGCGAGGGTACGCGAAAAGCAGGTGATTCTCGCGTAAGTGAGGCTGCTGGCATTCTAGTCCTAAAATATACGGGGCATGATATTGATAGTGACGATTTGCCGGCGATCGCCGAACGGCTATCCGGTGAGCTCCATGATTTCGGACAAGAGCATGGGCTCGACCCAGAAGCAATTCAATATGCTTTGTTCGCCAATACGCCAGTACTATCGACAGAACCGCCGCGACGTCCTACAGATAGAGGAGAACTATAAGAATTTGGCACTCAATATAACCGAGTGCTAAAATGGTGAATATATATGGCAGATAAACGAGATTATTACGAGATATTGGGTGTTGGCAAGGACGCTAGTCCAGATGAGATCAAGAAGGCATTTCGACGTGCTGCTGTGGAGCACCACCCTGATCGTGGCGGTGATGAGGCCAAGTTTAAAGAGTTAAACGAGGCTTACGAAGTGCTCAAAGACGATGCCAAGCGTAAACGTTACGATCAATTTGGTCACGCCGGGGTCGGTGGTAATAGTGCTAGTGGCAATCCATTTGGAGGCTACGGGGGCAATGCTCAAGAGATGCATTTTGACTTCGGTGACCTTGGCCTTGGTGACCTATTTGGCAGTTTTTTTGGTGGTGGCAACTTTGGTGGCCAACAGCGTTCCCGCCAAACTCGTGGGCGTGATGTACAAGCAGGTGTAGAAATCAGCTTCGAAGATGCCGTTTTTGGCACCGAAGTAAGCCTTAACGTGCAACTAGATGACAATTGCGAGCACTGTAAAGGCACGACCGTCGAACCTGGTTACGAGCTAAAAACCTGTGACCAATGTAAGGGTTCTGGTCAAGTCGTCACCATGACGCGTACCATCTTTGGCAACATTCAGCAGGCTGCGATTTGTCCAAAGTGTAACGGTCGCGGCAAGATTCCCGAAAAAGTTTGCTCCGTTTGCCATGGCAAGGGTACTCAGTCCAAAAAACAAAGCATCGAGCTTAAAATTCCGGCCGGTGTCGATGATGGTGCCACGATTCGCTTACGTGAACATGGCGAGGCGATTGCCAACGGCCCAAAGGGCGATTTATATGTCAATATTCGTGTCAAACCACACAAGCACTTCACTCGAGAGGGTGATTTGATCCTGAGCGAAGAACACGTGGGAATGGTTGAGGCGGCCCTTGGCACAGAGATAGAAGTTGATACGGTCGACGGCCCAGTACTTATGAAAGTACCAGCTGGTACGCAATCAGGTTCTGACTTCAAACTGTCCAATCACGGAGTCACGCACCTTAAAGGAAACAGCCGCGGACCTCACATAGTCACGATTGTGGTCGATACGCCCACCAAACTCTCGAAGCACCAGCATGAACTATTGTCAGAATTCCGCAGCGAACCGAAAAAACGCGGAATTTTCTAAGATTTAATCTTTGCTAGGCTTGTTACTGTACATGGCGAAGTCGGCAGCTCGAAGCAATTGCTCGGTGGCCATACCTTCTTGCCAGACGGCGCCGCCAACTGACATTCCAAGATTCAAGCCATGTTGCGCTAAATCAGCATTATCTTCAAAGTGACTAAATTCGCGTGCCTTTTCAGTGATACGAGCGGTGGTAACTTCTACAAGTTCTGCTGGCGTTAGTTCGGGCGTATGCTTCTTGTTCCCTTCGTGTGCAGAATCGCGAAGACCAGGTGTGGTGTCAAAAATAACGACAAATTCGTCTCCACCAGTACGAGCAATGATATCGTTCGGACGTACACTTTGTCGTAAGACTTGTGCGAAGTCGGTAAGCAATCGATCACCTCGATCGTGACCGAGCGTGTCATTGACTGCCTTGACGTTGTTACCGTCAACAACTAATACTGCTTTTGGCGGTTCGTTATTGGCTAGGAACTCGCCTAAGCCTGAACGGTTAAGGAGGCCGGTTAGGTGGTCGTGAGTAGCCTGATAGTGAAGCCGTTCTTTACTCGTTTCTTCAGTAACTGCCTCGAACGCAAGTTTGCCTTGAATATTACCTGGCCCGAGCATTGGGTCTGGGTTCGTTAGCTCATCACGGTACGCTTCGAAAAGCTCGTATATTCGTGCTGCAGCGGCTTCTGGGGGAATTGTCGGGCGTTTTAAATGTTCAGTATCTGGCAGATTCATAACTAAAACTATAGCAAAAAAGTGCCAAAATGTCAAGGATATGTCAAAATCCTTTTACCTCTGTTACTTGCGTTAAAACGCTTATGGATTAATAATGTAATCTAATGAAACGTAAGCCTTTGAACCAAAACGGCTTTATTCCGATGATTATTACCATCCTGCTAATTGTGGTGGTCATAATTTATGTCGCCTATACGCGTGTTAAACATGCTCATGGTTAAAAGCCTGTCGCACCGCATAAACTACATTGTATAAACTGTTTATATGTGATATAATAATTTAACTCTTAAGCAATAGCAGTTTAGTCTGTTGCTCGAGAGGGAACAAACAGTACATTATGAAATTTGATTGGCTGAACAGCTCAAGACACCAGACTGCCTTAACGGTTGGTCGGGTGCTCGATGTCAGCTTGCCAGAGCTCGGTATACCTATCATCACGGCCAAAGTTGATACTGGAGCATTTTCTGGCTCATTACACGCACACGATATTCGTGTCGTTAAAACCACCGACAATACACGACAATTACAGTTCAAACCATACGGTAGCAAACGCGAAGTTGTGACGATCGATAAGTATCATCGCCGAAACGTCAAAAGCTCCAATGGAGTGGCAGTCGATCGCTATGCGTTTGAAACCACCATCGAGATCCTCGGCCGTGACTATCCAATCGTAATCAGTCTCAGTGACCGCAGCAGTATGAGATACCAGATGTTAATCGGCCGTAAGTTCCTAAAGACCCACGGAATTTTGGTTGACGTATCATTAAATAACCAGTAAGGTGCAATCGTTATGAATATCGCAATTCTTTCCAAAGGACCTGGCAACTACTCCACGAAGCGCCTCAAAGAGGAAGCTGAATCACGTGGTCACAATGTCCAAGTAATCAACTACTCTAAGTGTTATATAACTGCCGAACGTGGCAACCCAGTTATCCGTTATGAAGGCGAAGAAATCAAAGATGTTGACGTTATTATCCCCCGCATTTCAGCGAGTTTAACCAAATATGGTTCTTCGATCGTGCGTCAGTTTGAGATGCGCAACGTTCCAACGGTTACTAGTTCTATCGCTATCGTTCGTTCACGCGACAAACTACGTAGTATGCAAATCATGGCTAAAGCTGGTGTCGGAATCCCTAAGACTGTCTTTGCCCGTGATACTGCGGACTTAGAAGATGTGCTTGACCAAGTAGGTGGCGCGCCAGTAATCATTAAGGTGGCTCGTGGCACCCATGGTAACGGTGTTGTACTCGCTGAAACTCGCAAAGCGGCCAAGGCTGTAATGCAAGCCTTCTATGTGGAAGGTGTAAGCTTTGTGGTGCAAGAATTTGTGGCCGAAAGTGCCGGAGTCGATATTCGTGCCTTCGTTGTAAATGGCAAGGTTGTGGCCAGCATGCTTCGCCAGAGTCTTGATGATGATTTCCGTTCCAATCTGCACCAAGGCGGGCAGGGGATTCCAGTCAAACTAACAGATGAAGAGCGCAAAATCGCGCAACGTGCTGCCAAAGCTATGGGTCTCGCAGTCTGCGGTGTTGATATGATGCGCAGTGAACGCGGTCCTCTAGTTCTGGAAGTAAACTCTAGTCCTGGTTTTGGCATCGAAAAGGTTACTAATCACAACGTTGCCACCAAAATCATCGATTACGCAGAATTGATGGCCAAAGTCGGCCGTCGCAAAGACAAAGTCGGCGCCTAAAAAGAATAGTTTAGGTGTGCCCCTCGCATGAAAAGCAAAATGAGCTGTGATATAGTAACGGCATGTATTCGTTTTATTTCATCCTCGGCGCACTACTTTGGATTGTCCTGGCGCTCTGGCCAGCAATACTTGCCAAGCGTAAAGGCTACAGTTTTATTTTATTTTTCCTGCTAGCTATCGTAATTTCTTGGTTGCTGGCCCTCGTGGTATCGCTCTTCTTGCACGATCGCAACGAAACTTCCGCCGATAAAGCCGCCGATAAAGCCGCCGAAGCGATTCTAGACGAGCAAGACAACAACTAGTCGCTTAGTTCCCAGCTAAACCGCTCATGCTATAGTAATGGCATGAGTCCCGCTGTTATTTTAGGTATCCTCGTTGTTGTTCCGATAGTCGTTCTACTCGTACTCCGCGTCAATGCGGTGCTGGTTTTTTTGAGTCTGTGTTTAGGTAACGTCTTGGTCCAGTTTGTAGCACCTGACACGTCTTCTTTCATGGGGTTATTCTCGAGTCATGGCGTGAACGTCGCCTCTGCAAGCCATAACTCCATTAAACTCGGTCTGCTGCTGTTACCGGTGGTGTTGACGACTATTTTCATGATTCGAACCGTTAAAGGCCACGCCCGACTGCTCCTGAATGTGCTGCCTGCCGTGGGTGTAGGGCTGCTTGGTGCGTTATTGATCGTGCCACTGATGTCGGCTGGCTTGCAGCATAATATTGTTGCCACGAACCTTTGGCAACAGGCTGAGCGGGCACAGGTGTTAATTGTTGGTTCAAGCGCCTTGATATGTCTATTGGTGCTCTGGATGCAACGGCCCAAATCGGGTGGTGAAGGCAAACACGGCAAACATCACAAATAAGCTGCTGTAACCGTCCTTTTAGGCTGCAACGACGGATTATTAATCTTGAGACAATACAATAACTGAGCTTGCCGGTACAACGATACTAGCACCGCCAGATTCGACTATGATGTCTGGCACGTCGACATGATCAAAGTCAGGGCTATAGCCTGACCACGAGCTATTAAAGCGCACACGCCACGAACCATTGCGTGGGAAGTTAAGGTAGTATTCCTGATGTGCTTGGTTAGCAAAATTGATAATGATTATTACATCGTCTTTGGGGCCACCATTCTTCCAGCGATGGTAGGCTAGCACCTTGTTTGCTTCGTCGAGCTGGATGATGTTGACTGATTTACCCTGCAGACCCTCGCTCAAACCGTGTACGTTTTGACGCAAATCAATTAAATGTTTGTAGGCCTCTACAGTGCCTTTAAATCGTTCGGACTTGGTCCAGTCCAAGGCTTTCCAATCATTGAAATAGCCACTTTCCATAAATTCTTGACCTTGGAACAGCATTGGGATGCCGGGTGAGGTGAGTAGGATCCCGGCGGCTATAAGTGCTTGCTTGCGAGCGAATAAATTATCGGCTTTGCCCGGCGAAATTACCTCATTGAGTCGTGACGAGCCATTCGCGGCGCTGTCATGTGAGTCGCTATAAATCACTCGCTGGAACGCGTCATCGTTATAGCGCCTGCCAAGCAAACCTGAAATGCCCGCTAGATTAATGTTGTCTACGTTGTCCGAAGCCAGCGATTCTCGCAGTACGTGCGGGAAGTTTAACTCCCACTGAGCCGAAAAGCCTGCGCCTCCATCTGATGATGACTTGGTGATGTATTCGTTACCGGCCACATCTTCGGCGATTGTTAGGGCATTAGGGTTAATTTTTTTGACGAGCGTGTTTGCTTTTTGCAGAAGTAGCCAACCCTCAGGAATATCGGTTGAAGGGTCGTCATTAAAACCATTGACATTA
Organism: Saccharimonadales bacterium (SeqCode); assembly: GCA_038237095.1. Classification (GTDB taxonomy): domain Bacteria; phylum Patescibacteriota; class Saccharimonadia; order Saccharimonadales; family UBA4665; genus JAJXTN01. The sequence continues at coordinate 27,649 of JBBRZB010000003.1, forward strand.
CGAATATAAATCGTGGAATCAACCCGCAGACCGTCTAGACGACAATCGTGCATCCACATGCGTACATTATCGAGAATGTATTGCTGTATTTCAGGACGGGCAAAGTCAGGTCGAGTATTACCCCAAGGAGTTACAGCTCGCCAATCATTATAAAAATAGATGCCGCCCATGTCGTCTTTTTGCCAGCCATCAAATTGCCAGAGGTCTAGACTGCTATCTGGCCCAAAATGGTTGTATACCACGTCTAGGATCACGCCAATACCGCGGTCGTGTGCAGCTTTAACAAACTTCAAGAAACCATATCGACCGCCATACAGTGTCTCTACTGCGTATATGTAATCGATAGCATAACCCCAACCGCGGTCCATAAGCATGCTTCCAATCGGCATGAGTTCGATCATGTTCACGCCTAAATCGGCTAAGTAGTCCAACTTATCAATCACATCTTGAAACGTACCGACAGTGCTGGCATCTGGTCGGTTGAAAGTGCCCACGTGTAATTCATATATGACTTGTTTCTCAACTGGCGGCGGCACGAACACAGAATCACCCCAATCAAAGTTTGGATCAGCTATAACTGAGGTTCCGGCTGAGGTGGTGAAGTGCAGCGCACGCGGGTCATTACGACGAAGAACTTTATCACCATTGTGAATTACAAACTTATATTCGTGCCCAGCAATTGCCCCGCGCACAAAAGCCCACCAATAGCCATCATCCTCGCTCGTCAGTGGTGTCTCAGCCCAGTCGTTAAACGTTCCAGTCACGGCTACGCTGTCAGCAAATGGCGCCCAGACGCGAAACGAAACGCCGGACTTACGAACAATTGCTCCCACATCTTTTTTGTATAGCTTGCTCATAGAAAATACTTACCTTGTATTATGAGGACGCTCTCTCTTAAGCGCAAGCGTTATACGATTTTGCGCCTTATAAATCTGTTTTTGGGTCGTATTCAACAGTTGGCTTGCAAGTATCTCTCCATGAAAATACCCCAGACAGGCTGAGGTATATTCATGGAGGGCCCAGCGGGGCTCGAACCCGCGACACGAGGCTTAAAAGGCCTCTGCTCTACCAGCTGAGCTATGGGCCCGTATTGTTGGTGCAAAGCCCTAAATCGGTTGTAAAACCGATTCGTCTTTTCGGCGACAAACGGGAGGATTAACTCCTTACATTATCCTTAATTTGGGTAAAAAGTCAATCGTAGGGAGGTGCTTACAAGTGCTATTTATCATCTTTGAGCGTACCAACTCGGCGCAAGCGGGATAGGATGCCAACAATGACTATCAGACCGAGCGTTATCCACGCCAACCGGAAAGTCCCATATTTGACGTCAGTCCCAGAGTAAATGACGTGCAAGAAAACGAGCAGCATAACGACGTAACTGATGTTGTGAAGCCAGCGCCAGGCTTTTTTGTGGGTATCAATCCAGCCCAACGAGCTTAAGACAATCACGATTACTCCATACATTGCGAGGACGCCGAAGGCAGTGGCCAAGCCGCCGAGCGCCAATCCCCATAACTGAGTACCGTTATTGTAGTGTGACAAGAATGGAATTAGCAGCTGTGGAATGTTGAACGATACGAAATGATCGAAAAATATGAAAGTAATGTGCAATGCGATAGCAATAAGCAACGCGATAGCCATAGCTTTGTGAACCATCCACGCTTTAACAGGCTCAATGAAACGGTAGGTTATGCCAGTTACTTGACCTATGCCGGACAACATCAACATGATTATTAAAAAAGCTGCCACAAAGCCGGCGGCACGGACAATATACCACTCCCAAGACGTAGATAGACGGTGTGTAACCAGCTGTACGTTGCTAGTCGCGAGATAGTAACTAAGATTCATCACTGCCCTTATAGTGTAGCGTCTCGACAGTACTGCCGTCTAACTTCTGACCAATAGCGTTTAAGGGGGCAAAGTTTTTAACGAGCCCTGCGGCAGTTTCAGAGCCAACGATAACTAGGCATTTCGCGATCACATCGGCACGAGTCGCTGACTCGTCAATCGCGGTTACCGTTAGAAGGTCAGTAATGGCTGATAGCCCGGTCCGCGGGTCAATAATGTGGTGCCAATTCTCACCCTTGCGCTTGGTCACTCCTGACGTGGCGACTGCCATCCGAACGCCACCGTCATTTGCCACGTATGTCACGACTGACTCGGGGTCATCCGCTTTGGCAACGCCAACCTTCCATGCGCCATTGTCGCCGTTTTCGCCACGCATAACGATGTCACCACCAAGCGATAGCCAGTAATTAGTGATATGTTCCGCATCAAGAAAGTCAGCGAGCTTGTCTAGTAAGTAGCCCTTGCCAATACCACCAAAATCTAAAGCGGCGAATGCGGGGATGCGTACCGTGTTACCTAGAATTTCGATTGAAGAAATTGGATTGACTGATTGACGCGATGAAAAATCTGTCTGAGAATCCTTTTTGTCGACTTCTGGCCATGAACTTTTGTAGCCGGCCTGTTGGAGGGCGGGCAGTGTGAGCGGATTGTACAAACCATTGCTGTAGTTGCTCGCGTCGATAGACGCTTCAAGTAATGCTTTAAAGTCATCGCTGACTGCCACGTTGCCACCAGCTGCTTGGTTAAAATGTGTAAGTTCGCTGTCTACTTTAAAACGACTAAAGCGTTCCTCAAAGCTGTTAATCAGCGCCCAGAGACTTTGAAAAATTGGGTTAGCATGGCTTTCATCTATGTTGCCGAGCGTTAGAATAATATCAGAGCCAAGCCCGTGACCGGCTTGCTGAACACGGCTCATGAGACTGAACTGACCGGTGGCTGGTAGTAGTAATTGTTGCCGGTAGTCGTAGGAGCTGGGGTTGTGGTCGTACTATTACTCGAAGTATTGCTTGTGGCAGCAGTGTTGGCACTCGACGTCGTGTTAGCTGAGGAAGTGGTCGCATTTGTGCTGGTTGTGGTGTTGGCACTCGCACTGGCCGCGGCTTTTGGAACATAGCGAATGAGGTCTATGCCCATAACAGCTCCAATTCCTAGCAGGAGCGTGAGTCCGGTCAGAACGTAGGTAAGTGGGGCAACTTCTAGATTTCGTAAATTCCAGCTAAAGCCGCTACTCTGGCTGAAAGCTTCTGTGACAATCGCTGCTTCTTGTACCGAATTTTCTGACAGCATACGATGCATTGATTTAGTAAAACCATTGGGTCCACAAATAAAGAACGTGTAAGGCTGCAAACGACCATTTGTGACTTTTCTGAGTAACTCGCTATCAATACGCCCAGCATAAATGCCGGCCGCTGGGTCACTCATAGCCTGATTGATTATAAAAGCTACGCGAATCCTTGGGTTTTGAGCTTGCAACGCACGTAATTCGTCATAAAACGGTATGTCGTCAACGCTTCGACAAGCATAGAGCAGTGTAATTGGCAGTGTGGAGTGTGTTTTAGCGGCGTGACGGAGCATGCTCATATATGGCGTGATGCCAATTCCAGCCGCCAGTAGTACTACGGCCTTATCAGCAGGATCGAGCACGAAATCACCAAATGGTCCTTGCACCTGCATTTCCTGACCGACTCGTAAACCAGCGATTTTCTTGGTAAAGGCTCCGGTGACACGCATTGAGAATTGTAAATCACTCGAGTGAGGTGAGTTAATCATCGAAAAACAGCGCATTGGTGTGCGTCGCGAACCGACTTTTATGCCGATGGCAGCATATTGACCGGGCCAGAACTGCAAACGATCGTCGTCAGTTTCGGGCGTCAACGTCAGAATCAAGTGATTGTTGCGGTGTTCTATGTTGGCGACTTGGTAATTGTTCATACTCACAACCTACTACTATAACCTGAAATGGAGCTTAAGGTTGTGATGTTGAACAATGTTAAATAATAATTAATGTTCCCGAGTTACTGTATGACTTTGGCAACTCTGCTCGCTAGAATTGTGATAAGCGCTATCTTGTGACGCACGACAAAAAAGCCACCATATGGTAAAATAACAGATATAAAGCTAATCAAGTAGCAAGGAGTGACTAGACGTGAGTGGTCACAGTAAATGGTCAACTATCAAACGACAGAAGGGTGTCAAAGACGCTGCTCGCGGCGCGGTGTTTACACGCCTAGGCAACGCAATAGCCATTGCGGCGCGTAGTGGAACCGATCCCGATACTAACTTTTCACTTCGCCTGGCGATAGATAAAGCCAAAGCTGCTAACATGCCAGCTGCTAACATTCAGCGATCCATTGACCGCGCTAAAGATAAGGACGCCGCACAGCTGCATGAAATTATGTATGAAGGTTACGGCCCAGGTGGCACGGCAATTCTAGTCGAATGTGCGACCGACAACTTAAATCGTACTTTTCCAGAAGTGAAACTGGCTTTCAGTAAACACGGCGGCAACATCGCAGAAAAAGGCGCCGTGGCTTTTCAATTTGACCATAAAGGTATGATTCGTATCCCTGGTACGGGAGATGAAGTACTTATGCAGGCCTTGGAGGCTGGCGCCGAAGATGTTCAGGACGAAGACGGCGAATCAATCCTTTATACCGCGCCAACTGATCTCGCAAAAGTTAGAACTGCGCTAACCGACGCTGGTCTAAACGTAATTGAAGCCGAGCTAACGTATGTGCCAAACAACACGGTTGTGGTCTCAGACGAAGCCACAGCTGGCAAAATCATGCGCCTCATGGAAGCCCTCGACGATTGTGACGACGTCACCAACACGCACGTTAACTTTGAGCTCGACGTACCCGAATAAAGCATTATGAGAATAATAGGCATTGATCCTGGCACGGCGATTATGGGGTTTGGGATTATTGAGGCTAGCCATGGCAAGGCTCAGCTGGTTGACGCGGGCGTCATCCGCACACCCGTTAAGGAAGATGATGCTATTCGACTGCAGACTATTTTTGATGAATTAACAGATATAATCGTGTCATCAAAACCGAAAATTATGTCGGTTGAAAAGTTGTTTTTCGCCCAAAACGTTACCACCGCAATGACGGTCGCCCAAGCACGCGGAGTTATCTTACTGTGTGGCATGCAAGCCGAGCTAGATATCTTTGAATACACGCCATTACAAATCAAACAGGCTTTAACGGGCTATGGGCGAGCGGAAAAACATCAGATTCAGGAAATGGTGCGCGTAATCCTACAACTCAAAGAAATTCCCAAGCCAGATGATTGCGCCGATGCGCTGGCAGCTGCTATCACTCACTCCATGACTATGCGATAATAGAGTTAATGATAACAATTCTTTCTGGGGTAGTGAGCGAAAAACTGACAGATGTCTTAGTGCTCGATGTTCATGGTGTGGGCTACGGACTATATGTTTCGACTGAAGTAAACGGACGGCTTAGCCCCGGCGAAACAGCCAAGTTGTACATCTACGAGCATATTCGCGAACAGCAGCATGATTTATTTGGCTTTTTAAGTCGAGATGATCAAGCATTTTTCGAACAACTTTTAAGCGTAAATGGCATCGGGCCCAAAATGGCACTTAACATGTTAAGTATTGGTACGGCGCAAGAAGTTCGTCAAGCCATTGCTAGTGGAGATGTCAAATTTATCCAACGCGCAAATGGTGTTGGTAAACGAGTTGCCGAACGCGTTGTCGTGGAGCTTAAGGATAAAGTTGGTCTCGTTGGCGTTGACCTTGAGTCGACTGGCTTACTGCAAGCCGAAGCAGGACTGTTGAAAGATGAGGCCGTAGAAGCGCTGGTGTCACTCGGGTATAGTCCGCAAGACGCCGCCAAAGCGCTGCAAGACATTGCCCCTGATTTGCCGACACAGGAGCGGGTAACATTAGCGTTGAAGGTACGGACGTGAGCGTACCGAACGTGACATTGAATAATGGACAGACAATTCCGCAAATTGGCCTTGGTCTCTGGCAAGTCAAAGACGACAACACATTCGTAACAGCGTTTCGGGCAGCCATCGAAGCTGGTTATCGGCATTTTGATAGCGCACAGATATATGGCAACGAGCATTTGATTCCAAAAGCTTGCGCAGCGAGTGGCATACAGCGCAGCGATATTTTTATTACGACTAAGATCAGCGTGTCTCACTTCGGCGGCGTGCTCACCAAACGAAGTTTTGCTGGATCGTTACAGAAGCTAGATACCGATTACGTCGACTTACTGCTACTGCATTTTCCAGTAACCGGGTTGCGCAAAGGTTCTTGGCTGGAACTCGAAAAAATCTATGCTGCCGGTCAAGCTCGCTCAATTGGAGTCAGCAACTACACGATTAAACACCTTGAGCAGCTCAAATCGTACGCAAGTGTCGTGCCAGCCGTAAATCAAGTTGAACTTCATATCTTTTTGCAACAGCCAGAACTACGAGAATATTGCGACAAAGCTGGCATTATCATCGAAGCCTATTCGCCGCTAGCGCATGGCAAAGCGATGGACGATTCGATAGTAGCTGCCATAGCCACTAAATACGGGAAAAGTTACGCGCAAATTATGTTGCGTTGGTGTGTCCAGTCAAATATGGTTGTGTTGCCAAAATCAGTCACGCCATCACGTATCAAAGAAAACTTTGAAATTTTTGACTTCCAACTCGACGAAACAGATATGTCTCAGCTCGCTAAGCTAAATAAAGGCTTAAGAACGTGCTGGGACCCGACCCACATCCCGTGACGGATTTCTAAGGTATACTAAAAGATAATGATTGACCGAATTGTAAATGCCAGTGTTGAGGCCGAAGAGCCGCAAGAAGTTGAACTTGAGATTACGCTCCGACCACGTGACTTTGAAAATTATATCGGTCAAGAGCGACTTAAACAGAATTTAAAACTATCGATTGAAGCCGCAAAGAAACGTGGCGAACCGCTTGATCACGTCTTGTTGCACGGTCCTCCAGGTTTGGGTAAAACGACGATGGCTAGTGTTATTGCCAATGAAATGGGAGCCCAGATTCGTATCACCAGCGGACCCGCAATTGAGCGAGCGGGTGATTTGGCCAGTTTACTTACCAATTTAAGTGATGGCGACATCCTGTTTATTGACGAAATACACCGCCTTAATCGGACCGTTGAAGAAGTTCTATACAGCGCAATGGAAGATTTTAAACTTGATATTATGCTTGGCAAAGGGCCAAGCGCTCGTAGTTTGCGTCTTGATTTACCGAAGTTTACGATTATCGGCGCGACAACCCGAACCGGCTCACTGGCGGCGCCGCTCCGAGACCGCTTTGGCATGATCCATCGACTTGAATTTTACACTCCAGAGGAAATTGAACGGATAATATTGCGTGCCGCTTCAATTCTCAAAGTAAAAATCGACAAGCCGGCCGCCGCCGAGTTGGCTAAGCGCTCTCGTTTGACCCCACGTATTGCAAATCGTTTGCTCAAACGCGTACGTGATTACGCTGACGTGAACGGTGATGGCATTATTGACACTAAAACAAGCCACAAGGCTTTAGAGCTACTTGATATAGATGAAATTGGCCTCGACAGCGCCGATAGAATGCTACTCGTGGCAATTATCGAAAATTATAATGGTGGACCGGTCGGCGTGGAAACTCTGGCGGCGATTACCGCTGAAGAGCGGAGCACTATCGAGGACTTTTACGAGCCGTATTTGATGCAAGTTGGTCTGTTAGAGCGTACGCCACGTGGCCGTAAAGTGACGCCTAAAACCTATCGTCATTTGGGCAAAGAAGCCTCACCTGATAACCCGCAGCCGACACTGCTATAATAGCCATAATGAATCCAAAGAATCAAACTCCAATCCAGAATCCATTAAACGTAATGCAGCCCAACGAGCAGGTAATATGTGAGATTAGACGTCACCCCATTGGCATACTGACGATGTACGTTGGTAGCGGCTTATTACTTGTTTTGATTGCCGCCATTATCTTTGGTATTGTTCCAAATACTGTTACGAGTGTGAGCCAGACTAAAATTATTGGCTTTGGGGCAATCGCGTTCCTCGCTATCAGTCTACTGACGATTAGTTTTACCTTTATTGCCAACAAAGTATATTGGGGCAATCGCTGGATACTTACGAGCGATAGCCTGACGCAAGTGAGCCAATCAAGCCTGTTCGATCGCCAATCAAGCCAATTGTCACTCAAGAATCTTGAAGATGTTACGGCCGAGCAAAACGGTATTCTGTCACACATGTTTAATTACGGCGTACTCAGGGTTGAAACGGCAGGTGAACGAAGTAAGTTTATGTTTATTTATTGCCCCAACCCGAACTATTATGCGCAGCAAGTTCTAGATGCTCGTGAGCGCTACGAGCAATCTGATGGTCCGGCGCCGGTATACCAGCAAACTGCTCCGGCAGCTAGCGGTCCGCCAAATAATCCTTCAGTCCCAACACCGACTGGCGTCTGATAGACTACTGGAATGGGTTGCTACGAGCCTCATTAAATAGTGTCTGTACGCTGACGCTGTTGTCTTGCAACGATTGCAGTTGCTGAATAGCGGCTTGATCAATATGCGGTACGCGTGCGGCCTTTACTTGAGCAGCGATAGCATCTTGTGATGGTTGGGCGCTGTTGAGCGAGTTAATGCGAAACAGTACAAATCCGTATAGTAGGCTGATGAAGACAATAAAAACTGCCAGACCATAACGCCGAACACCGGAAAAGCGGGTCATTAATTTATCGATTGTTACACGAAAGTTAGGTTTTTTGGTACTCATGGTTTGATATACTCGTTTAAAGTTAGATTAAACGTCAACAGATTGCGATTGGCGGCATTTGGCTCGATTGTAATCGTGCTAACTTGAGCTGTGCGGCGGTTATGCTCTAGCGCAACTAAGAAATTAACGAACTGGTCGTACGGCACTGGCTTATTTGTGTCGCCGGTGACCGTTATCTGTAACTGATACACGCCAGGAATGTTGGTGACGGGTTTGAGCTGTGAGAGTGAAGTCGTAGGAGCTTTAACCGTAGTCGGTGCTGTTACGGTTGTAGTACTGGTAGGACTAGTAACTGGTGCGGCCGAACCAAGTGTTGAAGCCGGGAAGTTAATCGCGGCTAAGCTCACGCTGTACTGGGAGGCGATATTCACGATTTCACGCACCGCTTCGGCTTGGTCTTTATCTTGAGGCACAATTGATTTAGCTATCTTGTTCAGACCAGTGTACGTCTCAACTTGTTTCTTGGAGTTCTGTAAGGTCAGCTGCTCTTGGTTAAAAGCCGCTGTTTTGGCCTTGAGACCTGTAAGGCTTTGAGTTTGCGTAGTTAGCAGGGTGTTGATGCCGTAGGTGCCAGCAATTAAGCCCGCGAAAGCGAACACAATAACACCGATTAAACCAAAGTAGATGCGTTTACTGTTCATGGCGTGGCCGACTTACTGTTAACAAATAAGAATGGATTATTTGTAGCAAACAGAGCGCGGATGGTGACCGTACAAGGGTATTTAGGATTGAGCGCGTTGGCACTGCTGCAGGTAATCCCAACGATGTCGGCTTTACTAAAGATCTTGTTTGTTGGGTCGCTTAAGTTGACCTGTACCTGCGTGGCACTACTGTAATCGGTTGCTATGGCGGTAATATCAAGCGCGCCTTGTGTCTGGTTGATGTTAAGCCCAGTTAAGTTGGTGTTCGAAGGAATAGTCGCGGCGATTTGCTTTAGTAACTGAGAGAAGAGTACTTCCTTGCCAAGTACTTGCGTGACCAGCTTGAAGTTATTGCTAATATCTTGCACTTCAGTTTGGGTTTCAGCGAATTTTTCTTTCTTGAAGAGTGCTTCACTAGCCGTAATTTGGCTGTTGTAATGGGCGGTCGACTGATGAAGTGTCAGCATACCGAATGTAGCAATAACGCCCAAGCCAACAAAAGCGAGTCCAAACAAGATCACCCAGCGGCGCAAACCAACGTTTCGACGGGCGTAGCCATAACTTTTTTTGATGTCAGGCGGCAGCAGGTTGATCATGAGCTGAAGACCTCTTTGGAGCGTGCGAGGCTTAGTCCCGCGACCGTCGCGTACATCGGTTTGTCGGCGTCACTCGGAGGTTGAAGCGCTCGGTATGTGAAGTATTGCCATGGATCACAGTTACGAACCGCCATACGAAGCACATCAGTTAAATATTCACTTAGGCCTGGCATGTTAGCGCCACCCCCAAGAGTAATAATCTGCCCAATCGGGCGATCGGTGCCGTAGCGCTCTTCATAGTAACGAATCATCCGACGAATTTCTTTGACAGTTAATTGCAGGGTTGGCTCGAGGGCTTCGCGAATTTCTGCTTGTTTTTTGCTGGCGTGCAGACCGTACCGAGTTTTAATTAATCCAGCTTCTTCTTCTGATACGTTCAGCTTGCTCTTAATCGATTCGGTAAAGTTAACGCCGCCACCTTGAACAGTACCTGTTACAAGCATATGTTTATCGAAGATACTGATGTCGGATGAGCGTGAACCAAAGTCGATAATAAAGCTTGGAATATCACTTTGCTCATCGAGAGAGAATAGTCTGCCGGAGGAGCTTAAAGTCGGTTCAATAAGCACAGTTTCAAGACCTAAAATTTGCGTCAGCTCAAGATACGAATCAACAATTGACTGCGGTACAGCCACTACTAACACCTCCGTCGTGTCCTCAGTTTGGCGGATAATTTCGTAGTCTAAATACAGTTGATCAAGTGGAATTGAAATATACTGTTCGACTTCAAGCTCGACGGCTTCACGGAGTTCTTTAGGCTTCAACAGTGGCAGTTTAAGTGAGCGGGTAAAAGTTCGATAGGCTGGAATGGCGATCGCGACACGGCGAGTCGTAATGTCACCGATAAGCTGTCGTTTGAATAAGTCTAGGGCAGCTTTAGCAATAATCTCGGGATTTTTGACCACGCCATCTTCCTGAGCGGCTTTATCAAAGGTCGTGTAGCCATAGCCAATAATGCGTGGTTTCCGATGATGATTACCTAAGGGGAGAGTGTCTTCATCAACTTGCATGACTTTGAGCGTACCATAGCCAATATCGAGCCCGAACAGGGGTTTATCGTGAAGAAAATTTGGGGTTTTGGTTGTTTTCATCTATGCTGCCCATCAAAGCATAAGGCTTTCCAATAGTATATCAGATTGGGCCCTCAAATTAGTCATGTTTTCGCTTCTCAAAAAACCCTGTTTATAAGCAGTGGTCAAAATCGTTATGCTTATCTATAATTTAAGGAGATGAAAAAACAAGAGGCGGGCTATACCCTCGTGGAATTATTAGTTAGTATCGTAGTTCTAGCTGTGCTTGGACTGGGTATTTTCAATCTGTTCGTTTCCTTATTGCACAGTGCTATTGTCGCCCAGCGTCAGGCTGTTGCTTCGACTCTTGCCACGAACCAGATGGAGTATGTTAAGTCGCTACCATACGATAACTTGGCCGTTGCAGGTGGTGCAATTGTTTCCAGCAGTACGATTCCAGCCACTGTCACCAAGAAAGTTAACGGTGACACCTATACGATTACTACCAACATTGTTTTTGCCGATGATTCTTACGATGGTTGTGGATCCTATCCTACACAGGCGCTGAAACAGAAGTACTGTCGAAATTATCCAGCTCCGAGTGGGGCACCAGCCGTTGATTCGAACCCTGGTGACTACAAAGACATTAACGTGAGCGTTGTGGACAGATATGGGACGCATTTAGCAGCTCTCGACACGCAAGTGGCAGCCCTCGTAGCCGAGACAGCGAGCAATACTGGTGCGCTCTTCGTATCTGTAATCGATGCCAGCGGTAATCCAGTTGCGGGCGCTACCGTTACAGCAGTGAATGGTTCGACAAGCCCGGCGGTGAATGTGTCAGATGTGACAGATGCTTTTGGTTTGGTAATCTTCTATGATTTGCCGCCTAGCGCTAGCGGTAACAAGTATGTCATTACTGCTTCCAATCCTGGTTACTCAACGCTAACTACAATCGCGCCATCAGGAGTATTACAGCCAACATATTCAAGCCAGAACCTAATCGCGCAGAGTTCTTCATATGTCACGATGACAATCAAGCCACAAGGCACGAACAGCCTTATTGTGGAAACTACCAATACAAGTGGCGCCGTGCTTCCAAATGCCAAGGTCTATGTCAAGGGAGGCTACAAAAAGTACACGCTAACCACTGACACGAGCTATTACTACGATAATATGTCGCCGAGCGATACCCGAACTGCTACCGATAGCGGCGGCTTGACGGCACTGACGAACTTAGTCCCAGGTGGATATTACTTCTGTGGTGATGCAGGTGCGACTGGTTGTAGTGTCGGCGCGACGACGTATTATTTGGCCGCCGCAGTGCCGTATGGTGGCACTGATCCGTTGGAACCAGTATCAGTACCAATTTATGACCCATCAAACCCACCGGCCACGACATATCCATACAACAGCGCGAGCTATCTTCAGAAGGTGCGTCTGATGTTGACCACCGATTCGTCGTTCCCAAGGATCACCAGCCTAACGCCAAACGATGCCAGTATTGGTAGCGGTACACTTAATAACTTTGCTTTCACTATAACGGGTACTAATTTACCGTGTACTGCGAGTGGTGCCGGTTGTGGCACGGCGGTTAGTTTCTTGCAGAGCGGTAATACGTTTGTGGCGACCTGTACTGGTGCCGCCGCCGGCATTCAGCTTAACTGTACGGTTAATTTGTCGAGTGCGGTCACGGGGCTTACGCAGTTAATCGTGACTGTGGGCGGGAAAACGTTAACATTACCGGCAAGCCCACTGCAAGGAGGTATCCTTGTTACGCCATAAACCGGCTTCAACAGAGCAGGGCTTCACACTCGTGGAGCTATTAGTCGTGATTAGTGTGGTCGCAGTCATGGTTGTTTCATTTGGTTCGTTCTTCACTAACTATCTTATCTTGTACACCAAGTATCAAAAAGACGAGACAAACTTCACAGAGTTAGCGAGCCAATCGCAACGCATTGCAGATGTTTTGCGTGGTTTGACCGACATAACTGCTGAAACAGCCAACAGTATCACAATTTACGCCTACTTTTCACCCGTTGACTCCTATGTTTCACAGGTCACGTATTATTTGAATGGAACATCGACAGCTGTGATGGCCGATGTGACGCCAATGACAGCCAACCCGCCTGTAGGGACACTACTAACGGCTCAAAAGAAGACATATACGATAATTAGCAATTACTATCACCCAACGAACGGCACTCTGTTCACGTATTACGACGCCTCAGGAACCGCCCTAACATTCCCGATTGCCGATGAGCATACCATTACCCAGATTCAAGTCAATCTGGCCGAACCGGCTACGCATACTGCTAACGGACAAACCTTAACGACGTCGGTTGGGCTAAGGAACAGGAAGATTAACCTATGATACCAGCATTACTTTCGGTCATTATCGCTTTTTCCATTCTTGGTACCGCTGTAGTTGAAGTGACGCTAACCAACTTCTCGGTTGTGGGCAATATCATCAATGGTCAGCAGGCTTTCAATGTGGCCGAAGCTGGACTGAACTATTATATGTGGCATTTAAACCATAATGCCATCGACCTAAAAGATGGTAATTCTACGCCTACGACACCTGACCCGCAGTTAGGCTATGGACCCTACACACATCACTATATTGATACCAACGGTATTGATGAAGGCACCTATACGTTATGGATTAAGTCGGCTGGCGCCGGATCAACTATCGTTACCGTACGTTCAATTGGCCAAGCAGCGGGCACGAATATCAAACGTACAGTTCAAGCCCAAATTGGCTCACCGTCATTCGCGAGTTATGCGGTGGCCTCAGATTCGGCACTTTGGTTTGGCAACACCGAGTCAGCCGATGGTCCGGTTCATTCTAATCAAGGTGTTCGCATGGATGGTGCTAGCAACTCGACGGTGAGTAGCGCGAATGCTACGTATACACCGCCATCAAATCTTGGTGGTTGTGGTGGCAGTAACTGCGCCCATCCCGGTGTCTGGTGTGATAGTACGGTTACGTCACCGGTAAACTGCAATACACGTTCCAAAAGCGCTTGGGTATACCCAGTGCCACAGATAGACTTTAACTCCGTTACTAGCAGTCTCTGTACCATTAAAAAGGTCGCCTTCACATCTGATCCAAGCACTTCAGCGCTTGCTTCTTTGGGCACCGCCTGTTCGCAAGTCCCAGCTACCAGAACGCCAGCTTACGTCCCGCAGATTAGTAGTACGTATAGCGCCACAAAAGGCTATTTGATAAAGCTCAATACAAACGGTACATATGATCTCCTGAAAGTTAACAGCGAGAACGACCAACTTGCGACATATGCCACCGCCCTAAATACTACGGCTGTGGCAACTGGCATTGCGATTCCTTCTTCAGGCGTAATTTTTGTGGAAGATAACGTGTGGGTGCTTAGCAACCCAACGTTTCATGGTCGCGTAACGATTGCATCGGGTAGGCTCGCCACCTCTAATAATACTGATATTGTCATTGCGGGAAACTTACTCTATAGCGCAAAGGATGGAAGTGACGCTATTGGTCTCATTGCCGAAGATTCGGTATATATCGCACCATATGCGCCACCTGCTAGCGGCGCCTTCAATTATGAAGTTGACGGTGCTTTATTGGCAGAAACCGGCAGCGTCGAGTACGGAGAGAGCACCGGTAACGTAGGAACAGGATCAGTCTATCGCAACCAATCTTCGACCTGTACTAAGGGTTGGGTCAACAGTAACCAGACGTTTACGTTCTATGGATCGGTGTCGAGCCGCCAAACATGGACCTGGACTTGGTTGGGCGGGAACTGCAGCAACGCTGTGTTTGACGCCACTTCGGGCTATTATGTCTCAGGCATTCTGCACAATGACACGCAATATGATTACAACTTGGAGTACGCGCCACCGCCGAGCTATCCACTAACGTCTGGTTACAATATCTTATCCTGGCGCCAAATACTCACGCACCCGTAGCTACACAACCTCAAGATCTAGGTGTTTCTCAGAAGGCAGTAGGTTTTTAGCGAGTACCACATCCTCTACTCCGTTAGACGCGAAATTACCGACCAATACGGTCACAGCTTCAACCTGGTAGCCATTTTGCAGCGCGAACGCCAAAATTCCAACGTTGGTTCTCTTTACAACCGTAACAATAGATACTACGCCTGGAAAGTCTTGCGCTGCTTCAAGCTCTACCTGACGTAAAAGAAAATCTGCGACGTGCCTGCCGCGAGCATAGGGTTCTATCGAAATGTTTCGGATCTCAACTTTGTCCTTTTCGGTTGTATGTCGTTGATATACGATGCTCCCAATGGCGTCCGATCCCCAAAAAGCCACCATCGCTCGCTTGCGCCCATCCTTAATCTCGTCAAGTGCTTTGTCACGCCATTCAGTATGAGCGGGGTAGTCCCCTGACGGTATCCACAAGCGTGGCTGGATAAGTAGGGTAGCGGTGGCATCTATATTTCGGCCACCGCTCGTGTCACTAAATCGAAAGTCCAGCATAATATTGTATTTATAATATAAAATTAAATAAATATCAATACCTCGTAATAAGAAAACCCCCGAGTAATCTCGAGGGTTTTCTAAAAACGCGGGACTAATTATTAGTCGAGGTTTGACTTCACGTATGTGGTCTGTCCATTAACTGTACCTTCATAGGTAGCGGTTAACGTGTACTTCGCACAGTTCGTGTCAGTTGCTTCACAACTTGCGCCCGCACTATCAGTCACGGCGTAAGCGTATGATTTAGCGACTGGTGCCGTAACAAGAGTCTTGCTCTGTGTTGGGTTTGAAGGATCAGTCAAGGCCGTTTGGTCAAGACTCTTCATATTAGTCGTCAACCAAGCTGCCGTGTTCATATCAGTCAAAGAAGGGTAGTACCCGTTTTGGCTGAAGAATGCTTCGAGCTGAGTTTGCAGTGATGCAACGTCAGTTTGTCGCTTACTGTTACGTGCTTTTGCCTGAATACCGCTGTACGTGGTAATGACAAGTAATGCCAAAATACCAATCACAACGATCACGATTAGCAATTCGACGATTGTAAAACCGTGGTTACGTTTGTTAAGAGAGATCATAAAGGGCCCACCCTTCCTTTTAAATGTTTAATTATCTATATGATCTTGACCAACACCGTAGCGGCGCCGATTACAAGTATCTAGCATTGATTATAATCATAAGCGTCTTTCGGTCAAGCTTTTTGTCGACAACGGTCAGTCTAGGTGTTGCCGATGTTCTTGGACAAGTTGGCGATTGGACCCATGACAGAGGCGGCAATTAGTCCAACACCAGCACCGAGGAAAATGATCATAATTGGTTCGATAATGGCAGCCAAACCGTCGATTAACACCGTAACTTCCTCTTCATAAAAATCCGCGATTTTCACGAGCACCGTATCGATTTGACCGGTTTCTTCTCCGACCATTAGCATCTGGGCTACAATCGGCGGGAAATGTTTACTTTGGCTGATCGGTTCACTGAGCTGCTTACCGTTCTTGACCTCTTTGGCAGCTTCTTGAAGCTCTTTTTCGATGACTTTGTTGCCCAGTGCTGCACCGGTCACGTCAAGCGCGTCTAACACGCTGACACCAGCAGTCATTAAGGAGGCGAAGGTGCGCGAGAAACGGGCGATTGCTATCTTAAGGATGACAGTTTTAACAACTGGCGTACGGAGGAGCAGGGCGTGAAATTTATATTTTCCAACCGGCGTCTTAATGTAGCGCAGGATGAACACGCTTGCGGTGGCCGCGAAAATCAATAGCAGCACCAAATTCGGGACTTTATTGAGTCCTGGAATCGGCAACCAGCTGAGCAAGGTAGGTTTTACGCAAAAACTACTGATATTCAGTAACGCCTGTGTGTAAACGGGCAACTTAGCGTTAGGGCCGCCAAGGCTTAGTAGAATCGTTCCTAGTTTCGGCACGATGAAGAGCATCACACCAAAGAAAGCGATAACCGTAATACTCAAAATGACAATCGGGTACATCATGGCGCTCTTAATCTTCTTGCGAATCGAGGCGTCTTGTTCGACTTGGGTCGCCAACCGTTTCAAAATGTCGTCCAAGATACCGCCTTCTTCACCGGCGCGTACCATGTTGACATACACATCGGAGAAAACGTTTGGATATTTGCCGAACGCGTCACCCAGCGGCGTACCGCTCTCAACATCTTTTGTTACGCCAGCGAGTACTTCGCGCATGTACGTACTCTCAGAATCATCTTGAAGCGCAGCTAGTGATCGAACTAATGGTACGCCAGCCGAGACCATGGTCGACAGCTGACGAGTAAAAATCACTAGATCAACGAGCTTAATCTTTTTGCTGGGCCCAAATAGACCGCGCTTCTTTTTCTTGGCGCCACTCTCAATTACAACCGGACGAACACCCTGCTTTTGCAGCAGCGCGATCAAAGCTTGGCGATTGGCAACATCTGCAGTGCCGGATATCGTTTTGCCTTCTTTGGTGGTAGCTTTGTAGGTGAATTGCATGGGGTATCTATTATTCCTGAGACGTTACGCGCAATATTTCTTCAATTGTCGTCTCGCCGCGCAGTGACTTAATGAAACCATCAAGCTGCATAGTAATCATACCCTCACCAATGGCAGTTTGCTGAATGACTTCACTGGAACTGTTAGCGACAATCTGTTTCTGGATAGCATTGGTGTTACTGAGCACTTCATAGATGCCAATCCGGCCTTTATAGCCGTTGTGGTTACAACTATCACAGCCTTCTTCATGAGCTCGCCAGAGATTGGCAATGCCACTTTCCGTAGATCCAAGTTTATCTTGACCAGCTTCAGCCTTGGCTCGGTTTGATTTACCGATACCGTCTTTTAGGGCGAGCTCTTCTAGCTCATGGATGCGTTTAATGCCCCCGTTTTCCGATACCTTGAAGCTTTTATCGAGCTGCTTGAGTGCTGCTGCGTCAGGTTGATATGCTTCGCGGCACACTTGGCACAAACGGCGGACCAGACGCTGCGCAACGACAACCCGCACAGTACTGGCAATCAAGAACGGTTCAACACCCATGTCCAAAAGACGGGGCAGACAAGTAGCGGCATTGCTAGTGTGTAGCGTGCTAAACACCAAGTGTCCTGTCAACGAGGCTTGGACAGCTAAATCAGCCGTTTCGCCGTCACGAATCTCACCAACCATGATAATGTTTGGATCTTGTCGGAGCAGGGCACGTAAGCCATTAGTAAAAGTCATACCAGCCACTGGATTGACCTGTGTCTGGTTAGCGCCGACGACGTGATATTCAATCGGGTCTTCAACGGTCGAAATGTTTACGCTCGGCGTATTCAATGTACTTAAAACACTAAATAACGTCGTAGACTTGCCAGATCCCGTCGGGCCAGTCACCAAAACCATACCGTGTGGCTGAATAATGGCGTGGTTGAGCTCTTGCAGCGCCGAGCCCCAGAATCCAAGCTCTGTAAAATCGGCTGGCTTCGTAGATTCGTTCAAAATACGCATAACTACCTTTTCGCCGTCTAGAATTGGCAGGGTAGAAACACGCAAGGCATACACTTGGCCACTCACTTCAACCTTAAAACGACCATCTTGTGGAGCGCGTCGTTCATCAATTTTTAGATTCGATAAGATCTTGATACGACTAACGAGCGCGCCGAGTAGTTTTCGTGGCAATTTGTTGGCTTCACGAAGCATGCCGTCAATACGATAACGAACCACAACGAAGTTTTCGCGTGGTTCAATATGTATATCACTTGCTCCAGCTTTAACGCCGTACTCGATGATGATGTTCACCGTTTGTGCTACGGGTGAGTCTTCTGCCAAGTCACTTTCATCAACATCGTCATCATCGGCAACTTCTTCTTCGGTCGCGATGACTTTGGTCAACTCGCTGCTGATATTGCCTCGATACTGATCAAGCGCGGCCTGCAACAAACTTGCAGTGGTAATGTGCACCTTGATGGTAGTGCCAAGTTGCTTTTGCAAGAAGTTAAGTGCCTGAATATCGTCAGGGTCTTGCATAGCCACGAGCTTGACGCCCTTATCGTCTACGTCAAAAACGACGGCGTTATATTGGCGAGCAATACGTTCCGGTAGCAATTTTAGATTCTCGTGCTTGATATCGCGGGCGTTGAGTTCAATAAAGGGAACTTCAATTTCATCAGCGTAGAGTTTGGTAAGATCTTTTTCGCTGAGTAGGTTATCTTTGACGACAAGATCTTGCAGTGGTCGTTTTTCGCTGGCTTCTTGCTCGCGCAAAGCATCAAGCTGTTCTTTGGTCACACGACCGCTGGCGTTTAATAATTTTTCAACGAGGGAATCAGGTATACGCATAGCTGCCTATCGCCTTTTCCCAAGTATTTTTACGTGTTTAAGTTCGCCCATCCTGGCCACATTCTATCAGACTGACACTAAAAACGTAAGCGTAATACCAGAGAGAAAATGTTATGATGCGATAAAAATTTTACAAAATGTCTAGACCGTTAAGCTGTAGCAATTTTCACTGGGTCCACGGAGCAGTTATGGTGCTAGAATATAAGAACGCAGATAAGTACAGTCATAGGAGGAGTTAGCATGGCGGGTAGTAAAACAGTCAAAGAAACCAAGCAGGATAAAGAGGCGAATACGCCTAAGCCAACCGATAGCGAAGGCAAGTCCAAGGCGCTCGATATTGCCGTTGAGGCGATTGAAAAGCAATTTGGAAAAGGCTCGATTATGAAAATGGGTGACGCCGGCAGTGTTGCCGTAGAGTGTATTCCAACCGGTAGTGTGTCGCTCGATCTTGCGCTTGGCGGTGGCATTCCAAAAGGCCGTGTCATTGAAGTGTATGGACCAGAATCATCAGGTAAAACTACGCTTACCTTGCACGCTATCGCTGAAGTTCAGCGTGCCGGTGGTACGGCTGCGTTTATTGATGCGGAGCACGCGCTCGATCCAGCTTACGCGAAGCGTATTGGGGTAGACGTACAAAATTTGTTACTCAGCCAGCCAGATAATGGTGAGCAGGCATTAGAAATTGTTGAAACTTTGGTGCGTTCCAACGCAGTTGATCTAATTGTTGTCGACTCCGTGGCGGCGCTCGTACCCCGTGCCGAAATTGAAGGCGATATGGGCGACAGCCACATGGGCCTCCAGGCTCGTTTGATGAGCCAGGCACTTCGTAAGCTGACCGGTGTTATTAGCCGTAGCAACGCTACAGTTATTTTCATCAACCAAATTCGTATGAAAATTGGTGTGATGTTTGGAAACCCAGAAACAACCACTGGTGGTAACGCGCTTAAATTCTACGCCTCAGTGCGTATGGATATTCGACGCATCGGGCAGATTAAACAAGGCGACGAAATTATTGGCAACCGTACTCGAGTCAAGGTGGTTAAAAACAAGATCGCGCCGCCATTCCGTGAAGCTGAGTTCGATATTATGTACAACCAAGGCATCAGTGCCACAGGTGATATCTTAGACCTCGCTACCAATTACGAAATCGTCGAGAAATCCGGTGCATGGTTTGCCTATGAAGGTGCCAAAATTGGTCAGGGACGTGAAGCATCCAAGCAATATCTTGCCGACAATCCTAAAGTTATGACGGAGATTGCCAAGAAAGTACGCGAAGCAGCTGCCGCTGCCGCTAAGGAGTAGCTTTGAAAATAACAAGAATCGAATCACCCGGTACTTTGGTTCACGCGTTACCTTACGAAGTGATTGGGCCATTTAGCCCTGAGTCGTTTGAATTATGGAATAGGGCGATGGAGATTCTAAAAGCTGGTGAACGAGCCGTAGATCAGATGCCTTATATTATTGGGGCTGCTACAGTTTCAGCCGCAACTCTAGTACAAGTCAACTAGAGCTGTAAACATATTTCATGAAAATCACGGCAATCAAGCGTCAAATTCGCCAACAGGGGCGGTATTCGATTTTCTTGGAAGGGAAGTATGTATTTTCGCTCGGGGAAGCGGCTCTATTAGAGGCCAAATTGGTCTCCGGACAGGAGTTAAGCCCTCAACAGGTGAAGGAATTTAAACAGCTATCGGTCGATGATAAGCTGTATAGTAATACTTTGCGCTACCTCGCGATTAGGCAACGTTCAGAATGGGAGATTAAGTCATATTTGCAACGTAAAAATGCGTCCCCTTCCCTGTCAGAGACTATACTTAACAAGTTAAGTAATATAGGTCTAATCAATGATAAGAAATTTGCCGAAGTGTTTGTATCGAGTCGGCGTGCCAGCCGCTCTACTAGCCAGCGCAAGCTGAAACTCGAATTACAGCAAAAACGGATTTCTAGCGACCTAATCGAACAGGTAATTCATGAAGAAGAAATTGATGAGCAAGCCACCCTGCTAGAGCTAATCGCCAAAAAACGACACCAATCCCGCTATCAGGACGACTTAAAACTCATGCAATATTTGGTCCGACAAGGCTTTAACTACGGCGATGTCAAAGACGCTCTAAAGAAAATCAATACTTAACACGTTAATCTTCTACCCTGCAGGTGCTGCTGCCGCTGCTGGTGCACCCTGCATGAGATCTGAAATGATAACTTGGGTCGGCGTGATCTCCTGAACCTGCGAGCGGTCAATGCTCAAACTTCCCCCGGAGAGACTTTTAAAGATTGATTGACTGGCATAAAGTTTTTGGATAAACATGGTTTCAACTTCAGTAGCGTAGTCGCTAATTTTACCGACTTTATTTTTACTAACCGTTACGACTTGCTTACCAATTGGATCATAGTTAAGGTCGATGATGTCTTTGAGCCGTACGAGCTCGTCAGGCTCAACTAATACTTCATGATCATTAACGACGTAACCTTGTGGTAGATTGTCACGGATATCTTGATACAAAAGCACCAGTTCCTTGCGACTGTATCTATCTTCACAGTAAAAGCCTTCAATCTTTAAATTGTTGGGATTGATGATCGGCCCCGTAATCGTGGCAATAGTCGTACCGCTTCTGAGCGAGAGAATATTCTTATTCAAGATTGAAGCAGATAGTTGCAACATGCCTCTAGTATACCGCTAGCGTGCGCTATAGGTAATGGCTCGTTGAAAAACGTAATAATTCAATCTTGCAAGCACTTTCAAAGCAGTGGTGCTTGCTCTTGTTGCTTGCCTCGCGCTACTATACTGAGCATATGAGTTCAGAACAGACCTTGCGAGTAAATTCAGCCAGTTTAGACGACACGCTAGACCTCGCCGTAAAAATCGGAGAGCGCTTACGCGGCGGTGAGGTGATTGAACTCATAAGTGATCTTGGTGGTGGCAAGACGGCATTTGTTCGCGGCTTGGCGAAAGGCATGGGCAGTAACGATCTTGTTACTAGTCCCAGTTTTACGCTGACGAACGAGTACGCTTCGGACCAGTTTCGACTTCATCACTATGATCTGTATCGGCTACGCGAAGCGGGCACCATGCGCCATGAGCTAAAAGAAATCTGTGGCGATCCCAAAAAGGTTGTAGTTATAGAATGGGCAGATATAGTCGAAGACGTTTTGCCAGAAGCACATTTGCGTGTCAACATAAAGTCGACTGGTGAAACAGATCGAGAATTTCAATTTAGTTACCCCAAAGATTACAGTTACCTGTTCCCCGATAATACTTAACACGTTAAGAATATGATTATACTGACACTTCGAACTGATAAGCCGGAAGCCGAGATTGGCCTTTTTGAAGATGCCAAAGCCCTTGCCCACCACACCTGGCAAGCCCATTATGAATTAGCTGAAACCATTCATGCTCAGCTCCGCGATTTCATGCAAACCCGCAACATGACAATACGGGACTTACAGGGCATAGTGGTTTTTAAGGGTCCCGGGAGCTTTACTGGATTACGGATTGGGCTCGCTGTGACTAACGCGCTTGCGGCTAGTTATCAGCTACCAATTGTTGGACAGACGGACGGTGAATGGCAGAGCACCGGAGCTATGCGATTACTTAACCATGAGACTGACTTAGTTGTATTACCAGAATACGGATCAGATCCGCACATAACTGCACCCAAACAATAGCCGACATTGACAATCACGCGTTAGCAGCGTCAAAAATGTTTGCCTCGGCGGCTTGCTGGGCGTATATTGAAGACAGGAATTGTTTCGTTTGAGAGACGACCAATCCATACATTTTCTTAAATCAAATTCGTTATTCAGACATCCCGTTACAAGCTAGTGAAGTGATAGCGATTGCTTTTTCGGATATCTGCAGATAGAAAGGACAGACATGTTATTAGGAGTACTGCTAGCTGTAGTAGGGCTCGGTGTTGGCTTTGGAGCCAGTACTGTTGTGACCCGCCGTAAGATGGGAAGTGCCGATTTACAGGCTAAAAAAGAGTTAGAAAAAGCTAAAAAAGAAGCCGCCAAATTAATCGAGCAGGCTCGTGAAGAATCTAACCGATCAGTTGATGAAGCGCGTAGAGAAGAGCAAACTCGTCGACGCGAGCTGAAGGATATCGAGCAGCGTTTAGTTACTCGTGAAGAAACCCTTGATAAGAAGATTGATGAACTCGACAAGCGAACTGAGAGCATTCGTCGCAGCGAGGATGAGCTGGACGTGCTCAAGAACGAAATACGTGACATCCGTGGCAAGCAGCAAGAAAAGCTTGAAAAGATTGCCAAGCTAACCAAGGAGGACGCGGCTAGCAAGTTGATGCAAATGACTGAACGTGACATCAGTAATGACTTAGTCGGTTTAGTTAACAAAATGCAAAACGAAGCAAAAGATAATGCCGAAGAACAGGCTGCTTTGATCATCACGACCGCCATGGAGCGTATGTCTAGCGAAGTGACTGCTGAGCGAACGCTTACCAGCATGAAGCTGGAAGATGAAGAAATGAAGGGACGTATCATTGGTAAAGAAGGCCGCAACATTCAAGCGTTGCAGCGTGCAACCGGTGTAGACATCATGGTTGATGACACTCCTGGTTACGTTGTATTTAGCAGTTTTGATCCAATTCGCCGCGAAGTTGCTCGCCAGACACTTGAGATGCTCATGAAGGATGGTCGTATCCATCCTGGACGTATCGAAGAAGTCGTCGAGAAGGCTCAGAAAAACGTCGAGAAGGACGTGATTCATGCTGGTGAAGATGCCGCTCGTGAAGTTGGTGTCATTGGCATTCCAAAAGAGATATTGCAGCTACTAGGTGAGCTTAAGTACCGCACGAGCTACGGCCAAAACGTGCTGAAGCATAGTACTGAGATGGCACATCTGGCCGGTATGATCGCCGAAGAACTAGGCGCAGACGTCAAGATAGCCAAGTACGCTACGTTAGTCCACGACCTAGGCAAAGCTCTAACGCACAAAATGGAGGGCAAACACCACCACATCTCTGGCGAAATGCTACGCAAATATGGTGCTCCTGAAGCCGTCGCGTTGGCAGCTGAACAGCACCACGATGATGTTGAGGCCACTAGTGTCGAAGCTCTGATTGTCCGCGTCTGCGATGCGATTAGCGCGTCTCGTCCCGGGGCACGTAACATTTCTGCTGAGAACTTCGGTGAGCGAATGAAAGAACTTGAGAACGTAGCCAATAGCTTTAATGGCATTGAGAAATCGTACGCCATTAGTGCCGGACGTGAAGTCCGAGTCTTCGTTCAGCCTCAAGCTATCGACGATCTTAGCGCTATTAAGCTAGCTCGTGATATCGCTACAAAGATTGAGTCGACAATGCAGTACCCGGGTACTATCAAGGTCAACGTCATCCGTGAAACCCGCGCTATCGAATTCGCCAAGTAGTTTACAATACAACTATAAAGTTATACAGTATGTATAACTTATGGCTCAGTTTAATCGTACTGGAGAACAATATTTCCCCGCTGGTTATCCAGGCGTAGACTATGCGACTGCTCGAGGCCCAGAATCACCGGCGCAACTTCAGGACGGGCTATATTATCGAACCAAGACCTTTCCTGGATTGATAGAAGCGGTTCAAGCTTGTCTTGATGGTGAGCAACCATATGAAGGTTTGTCTGTGGATGCATACCAATCTTGGAATGAAACAGGCTGGAAACAACCACACGTGACGCTCGGCGCGGGCCAACGATTTTACTCCAAAGGTAGTGAAGAACAGCGTGAAGTTGACGATGCGTTAGAGGAGTTCTTTAGTAGCCGTGACAATGCTCATTTAGTCGAGGAGCTTGGCGACTACTTATGGGTTATCACGGGCTATGTGAATAATAGTGGTGCAGTAGTTGGAGATGCAATTAAACAGCGTCTATTCGAATATATCGTGGGCACAAAAGTATACGTCAATGGTGAAGTCTCTCACCCCGAATGGTACGATGCAGCAGCTGAGCTGGCTATTAAGCGAGGCCAAATCACTGTTGGTGATCTTGACGGGCTACTAGCCGCTGGATTTGTTCCGCGTTTTAGCCCAATTATGAACTTGTATGAAGATGAGGAAATTTGCGCCACAGCGTTTGTTTTTGACTTTCAAGCCTATAACGCATTTATGCGTGGATTAAGCGAGCAACGTTTTGCTTACGGAGAGCATAATCACACACCGACGGATACGGCACGAGATATCGCAGAAAGTATCAGCATCATTGCTGCCGAAGCGTACTTTAGAGTCGCTGCCATAGCGTATTTGAGCGGTGCGAGCTTGAGCGCGGTCGTACAGAAAAATGTTGAAAAGGTATCTCACAGAATCCAAACCGGCACCGTAGACAAGTCAGACGGTCCTCGTACGAAGTAAATAATCATCTAAAAAGTGCGAGCATAAGCGGAATCTGCTATGATTGAAGCAAATACCAAATATGAGAAACTTTCTGCTAGTTGAAATTCGGTTGAGCACCTATTTTTGGATATTTTTCGCGGTGTTTACAGTTCTCTCATTCGGGTTACCGAGCTACACATTTAACGCTGGCACGCTGACACTTTTTTCCGTTAACTCGTTCCTTTATGGATTCTATATTTCGCCAATTTTGGGTTCACAAAAGGCTCGTATTGAAGATTTGCATAAAATTCTCCGCAGTGAAGCAAACGCCCTTTTCAGCCTAGTCTTGCATCTCAAAAAGTTGCCAAAAGAATTACGAAACGAGCTACAAGCGATGGTTACTAACTATATTCATACTAAGCTCAAACAACAAAAACCAAATGCTGGCGAACATGAATATGAAAAGCTCATTACATTTTGCATTGAGTATAAGGGTGAGAATCAAGCTGAAATTGATAAAACACTTGATTCGTTGGTTGCTAATCAGCAAAATCGAACTAATTTTACTATGCAGCTTGCTAGCAAAGTCTACCCCAACGAGTGGCACATTATGATTATTCTATTTTCGATAACTTTAGGATTCATTCTGGCGCTGAACGTCGGTCATTCGCCGCTCATTTTGGTTGTTCGTGCTCTCCTCTGCACTGGATTAACGATGCTGGTATTGATACTTGTTAAACTCAGTACTCTCACGCACAAAAAAGCCAAGCAAATGTGGGAACCA
>JBBRZB010000004.1:0-53324 GCA_038237095.1 Saccharimonadales bacterium (SeqCode)
GGACGAGCAAACGATACTATTCTTAGGGCGTTTAGTGCCTCGCAAGGGCTGTATGCTCTTACTTAAAGCAATAGAGCAACTTTCTCAAGAGCCTAATCTTCCAGTGTTTCGTGTAATTGTCTGCGGTAAAGGGCCGTTGCTCGATAGATTGCAGCAGTATAGCGTGACGCATGGGATTGCCGATAAAGTTGTTTTTGAGGGCTTTGTCAGTGAAGAAGATAAACCTGGCTATTATGCTTCAGCCGATATTTCGGTATTTCCAAGTAACGGAGGTGAGAGTTTTGGTATCGTATTGTTGGAAGCAATGGCAAGCGGCAAGTCAGCAGTATTGGCTGGCGATAACCCTGGGTATCATTCGGTCATGAACGAACGAGAGGATTTATTGTTTGACCCACGTTCAGTTGACGCATTATCTGACAAATTGCGCGAATTTCTGACAAATCAGGAACTCAAATCTCATGCCGCTAATTGGGGGGAACGATACAGTACACAATTTGATAGAAACTTTGTTGGCAAGCAACTATTGGATTACTACGCTCAGGCGTTGCATAAACGAGACGCGAAGTAGATAATACAGCTATGATTTCCTTTCGTCATGGAACGAAAAAAACCGAAGTAGACGTAAATATTACGACCGTGACATTTATTCGCGCTGCTGCTCTGATTTGCGTGCTAGGGCTGCTGTACATCTTCGTGCGATCAGCGTGGCATCCGCTGCTCCTAATTAGTATCGCCTTCTTCTTAGCGCTGGCGCTCGACTCTCCAGTCCATGCGATTAGTAAACGCCTTCCTGGTAAATCTAAGGGCAGCCGATCGCTTGCAACTACGATATCCTTCGTAATTGTTGTGGCTTTACTCGGAGTGTTCTTAGCTAGCCTTGTGCCGCCACTTATCAAACAGACGGACAGCTTTATTAACCAAGCGCCACGACTATTAAATGATTTCCGTAGCCAAGACAGTTCAGTTGGCCGATTTATTCGCCAACACCATCTTGAAGCAGAAGTAAATAACCTTTCGACGCAGCTTAAAGTACGCACCAAAAACGTCGGTGGTACAGTATTTTCTACTGCACAAAAGGTAGGCAGTAGTATTTTTGCGACCTTAACTATTCTCGTTTTGACATTTATGATGCTAGTTGAGGGGCCACGCTGGTTATCTATAGGTTACGACATAGTGCCTGACGAACATCAAGCTATGACAAGGCGATTAGCCGGAGAAATGCATCAAGTCGTACGGGGTTATGTGAATGGACAGGTTGTTCTTGCGTTTCTGGCTGCGGTACTGATTACGCCGGCTCTGTTACTACTACATGTTAGTTATCCGGCAGCGCTGTTTGTGATTATCTTTATTTGCGCGCTCATACCGCTGGTTGGGCACACGATTGGTGCCACAATCGTAACCGTCGTTGCTTTATTTCAGTCACCGCTTGCCGCAATTATCGTTTTGGGCTATTACATCCTCTATATCCAGTTTGAGAATATCGTAGTTCAGCCACGCATTCAGGCGAGTAAAACCAATATTTCACCACTGTTAGTTTTTGGTTCAGTTATCGTTGGCGTCAGTATCGGCGGATTGTTTGGCGCGCTTGTCGCTATTCCTGTGGCGGGCTGTGCGCGTATTGCGCTGCTCGAGTATTTTCACCGCCACGATATTATATCGGCACCGGAACTTACAGCCGATACCAAATAGATTTGAACTGAGTATCTCGAAGTCCGATGCCATCTGCTACTAGTTGGTCTCGCAGTGCATCCGATTGAGCCCAATCTTTAGATTGTCGAGCCTCCCATCGGTTTTGAATCAGCGTTTTTTGCTCGTCATTGATATCTTTACTTTGAATGAGTCTTAGTCCTAACGTATCATCGATGGTTTGCAAGTACTTAGAAAGACCAGCTACTTCAATCGAATTTATGCAGTCTGTATTGAGCGCGTTTTCGAGGTTACTAATATTGGCAAGTACGGTGGGTGTGTTAAGGTCTTCAAATAACGGTTCGAGAATGTCAGAGCGTATAACATGATCAAAATCGCGAGGCTTCTCATTGCCAGCTTCTTGCGCTTGGAATCGCAAATCGGCCATAGCTTGATAGCTCTTCAGCCGATTTTGCGCTGCTTCTAAGCTATCCCAGCTGAATTTACTTTGGCTTCGGTAGTGTGATTCTAGGGCATGCAGACGTAATACTTCAAGCGAGTAGCCTTTCGCTTCGATGTCTTCGAGTGTAATACCGTTCCCGAGGCTTTTAGAGATCTTCTCGTCGTTTATTAGAATATGATTGGAATGCATCCAAGTATTCGCAAAACGCTTGCCTGTGGAGGCTTCAGATTGGGCAATTTCGTTGGTATGGTGCACCGGAATATGATCAATGCCACCCGAGTGAATATCAATCGTGTCTCCTAAGTAGGATCGGCTCATTGCCGAACACTCAATATGCCAGCCGGGGAAGCCTTTGCCCCATGGACTGTCCCACTCCATGTCACGTTGTTGATCTGTGGGAGAGAATTTCCAGAGTGCGAAGTCGGTAGCGTTACGCTTTTGAGGGTTAAATTCAACACGTGCGCCCGCTTGTTGCTCGTCGAGATCTAAGCAGGCAAAATCTGCATACCGTTCAAACTTAGCAGTGTCGTAATAGACACCGTCATCAATTACATAGGTGTAACCTTTGTCAGTCAAGATGCGAATCATTTCAATCTGTTCGGTGATGTGTTCTGTAGCCTTTGGCAAAAAGTCAGGTTTACTAAAGTTTAGACGTCGCAACGCGTCTTCAAAGTACGTGCCGTAAAAGGCTGCAACATCCCACGCGGTCTTACCTTCCATGCGTGCGCCCTTTTCGAGTTTGTCTTCACCGTCGTCAGCATCACTAACCAGATGACCAACGTCTGTGATATTCAAAACCCAGCGCGTCGACAAGCCGCTGGCTTTTAGGGTGCGTACTAGTACATCGTAGCGTATAAAAGTGAACCAGTTGCCAATGTGGGGATAGTCATAAACTGTTGGGCCACAAGTATAGAGAGTTACCGAAGGTGCCTCGATTGGAACGATCTCTTCGATTTGTTTGGAGAGGGTGTTATACAGTTTCATGTGCCTGCTCCGCATCAAGTTCAGACAATAATTCAGATGTTGCTTTTAGACAAGCGGTTTTAATCTCGTCAAATGACTTGCTGTTTTGTTGCTTAAATCCACTCGCAAAATCGTGACCGCCACCGCCGAACTGTTCCGCTAACTTAGCTGCGATACCAGAACCGGGGTTACAGCGAATAGTGCCCGTGACTTTTCCGTCATCGTAGCGCTTGAAGACGATTGCAACGCGCACACCCAGAGTTTGTAGCATATCGTTTTGGATTAATGGCCCTGGATTGTAAAGCGGACTATATTGATTAATTTCCGTTTGGGGTACCATAACGGTAGCAATTTGGCCATCGTGGCTGAATTCCGTGTGCTGTATAAGTGTACCTTTATAGCCAAAAATAACTGGTGGCATCTTGCCAAATTCTCGTCGTTTTTCTTCTAAGTCAGGCCTACTTACTCCCGCATCGATCATGTCGGCCATAATGCGATAGGTTTCAGATGACGCCATCTGATTTGTCAATCCCTGCGTATCACCTAGTATAGTTGTCATTATATATTCTTGCACGACAGCACTTAGTGGCCAACCAAGCTGTTTCGAGACTAGATATATAAGCTCGCCTGCTGAAGCGCGTTTTGGGTCATTAATCGTATACTGCGCGAACGGAACCAGATTATCGACGGTTCCATGGTGGTCAAGTATGACGCAAGGTTTAGAGGCTAGCCAAGTCTTTTGCCCGCTCGTAACTAATCTTTCAAATAAAGTCATGGTTGAGGCGTCAACAATAATACTCATATCAAATTGTTTGGGTAATTCGTTGCTAACTCGATCCCAACCAGACAAATATCGTAAATATGATGGCATCTCAACCCCGCAGTACAGAGCAGTTTGTTTGCCGAGGTCTCCCAGAATGCTTTTCAATGCCAGTGCGCTGCCCAAGCTGTCGCCGTCAGGATTATCAGCCTGTACGATAACTATTGTCTGAGCTTTTTCGACTAGTTCAGCTATGGGTGTGGCTTCTTTGTATGTCATTGCTGTGTATTGTAGAGCAGTTTCGTGGCCTTGCCCACCCTAGATAGTCTGGCGGCCCTCTAGAGCCCTGCCGAGCGTAATTTGATCGGCATATTCCAAGTCGACTCCGATTGGTAAGCCACGAGCTAAGCGAGATATTACGACCTTTCGATCTCCAATTTGTTGCTGAATGTAAAGTGCCGTCGATTCGCCTTCTACACTTGCGTTGGTGGCTAAGATTATTTCCTCTACCTTATCATCGTCAATGCGAGCTAACAATTCACGAATGTGCAGTTGCTCAGGACCAATACCGTCAATCGGTGATACTAAGCCACCAAGAACATGGTAGGTGCCATTAAATTGGCCAGTCTTTTCTAAAGCAATAAGGTCAAAAGGCTCGGCGACGATGGCAACGATTGTTTTGTCGCGCCGAGGGTCACTATACAAATCAGAAAATTCTTGTCCTGCTGGAACTAGTGCGAACGTTTTCTGACAGTAGCCGATACCGCTTCGAAGTTGCTGCAAGGCTGCAGCTAATCTATCAGGAGCATCGCCGTTTTGGCGTAACAAATAATTGGCGTAGCGCTCGGCGGTGCGAGGGCCAACACCTGGTAACAATCCAAAAGCATCGATAACATCACGAAGTGCGGGCGGAAGTATCTGCATTTTGTCTAAGCTTGCTTAGAGTCCGAGGTCGCCTAGAGCGCCCATCATTGGTTGCATTTTTTCTGCGGCTATACGCTGACTTTCAGCAATGGCTTCTTTGACAGCGTCTTCGACCCAACGTTCTAATTGTTCGATATCATCAAGATCAACAAACTCAGGATCAATGTGAACTTTTTTAATTTTCTGCTCGCCAGTTATTTCGACTTTGACGGCGCCATCGCCTTTTTCAACTTCAATAATCTGGTGTTGCAATTCTTTTTGAATTTTACGCACTTTCATTAACATCTTGGCTTGATCAAATTTACTCATAATATCTCCGTTATTCCCCTACAGTATAGCAAATTATGACCGATGATAGCGATAGATGCTTTGCGTGGTTGGATTGTGCGGCCATGCAACGAAATATGCTCTAACGTTATAGAGGCTGCTTAGGGCTACTGCGGCAACGATGAGGCCGATGCCAATGGTACGCGCAAATGGGTTGAGCGGGAAGACGCGTAGCCACTCACGAAGCAGAAAGGCCATGCCAGTAGCAACGAGGCCGTACATTAACGGCACAATTAAGCTGATGCTCACCGGGCCGCCAAGTGAAATAAGGAGTAAGCTTAAAAAGAAGAAGCTGGCAAGCATGCGGCTTCTGCCTGCGCCAAAGTTAGTGGCGTAAAAGTAAAGCCCGATGAGGCTAAACACGAGTGCCAAAATATCAAGAATCGGCAGCCTTCCAAGCCAAACCTCTGGCATCAATGGACCATGAATGTAGAGATGATAAACGATTCCAAAGAAGTTTCGGACGACTGTTATCGGGTTCGGGAAGTGAGCCGGTAAACCAAGCCATAGTAACCACCCGCCAGAATGAATGAGCGATGCTAGAAGTAAGCCGATTGGGATTATTGCTACCAGTCCTAGTCCAATACGACGCCATACGCTATCTGCTACTTGTAAAGTTTGTAAGACTGCTTTGCGTTGCCAAAATATGTTCACAGCTAGTAACCACAGCATGCCTGGGACAAACAATAGGGCTACCCACGAGAACAGCACGCCATATACTACTAGTAATTGTTTTGAGTGACGGTGTAAGGCAGCGTTACTGACAAGTAAAACAACCATAGCCCAAAGGTACATGACGTCATTATTAGCGACACGACTAATATGAAGTGTCCAGGCACTGCTCGCAAATAAAACTGTTCCTAAAATAGCCGTACGTGTTCCATGCCATAGCCAAAGTAACCAAGCAAAACCCAAAACTGTCATCATGCCAAAAATTGCGTTCGGTAAGCGAGTTAGGAATTGCCCATGATGTCCTACAACAAAAAAAATTGTGGAACGAACGAGATTAAGTGGCGCGTACAGTAAACTGTGGAACAAACCATGCCAACCATACTGTCCATTCGCAACAAGTATCTCTTTGGCGCTCATACCACTTGGAATCGATCCTAATCTGTATAAATAGAGCGCAGTCAAACCGACACTAATTGCTGCAACCCAAAAAATAATCAGGGCGTATTTCTGATACCAACGACGAAATTGTTTCATGCTTATGGTTATTATAGCGGTTTTAATGATTAGCCGCTAAATGGATCTTGGCGACGGTTCTCGACGGAACGAAAGCGCTGCTTTTCGTTGTCGAAATACAGCTCAACGCCGCCAGTTGGGCCGTTACGATGCTTTTTAATAAATATGTCAGCCAACTTCTTTCGGTCAGTGTCTGGATTGTAATACTCTTCACGGTAAATGAACGCCACAACGTCAGCATCCTGCTCAATCGAACCTGATTCACGTAAGTCGGCCAATTGTGGAATTTGAGGGCTACGACTTTCTACCGAACGACTCAACTGACTCAGTGCAAGCACCGGTACGTTTAGCTCTCGCGCTACACCCTTCAGACCACGAGAGATCTCAGAGATCTCCTGCACACGATTGCCATCACCACCATATCGACTGCCGCCACTCATGAGCTGTAAATAGTCGACGATAATCAGACCAAGTTCACGTTGATGAGCTTCTCGCCTCGCCTTGGTTCGCAAATCACTCACTGTAATACCAGGTGTATCATCAATAAATATTTGGGCCTCACTTAGTGTACCCATTGCTTGCCCGATTTTTTCAAAATCAGCATCAGTTAGATTACCGGTTCGAAGTGCCCAAGCATCTACGCCTGATTCCATAGAAAGCAATCGATCCACGAGCTGTTCTTTGCTCATTTCCAGACTAAAAATTAATACCGGCTGGTTGGATTGCACGGCAATATTGTGCGCGAAGTTCAGCGCTAAGGCTGTTTTGCCCATTGAAGGGCGTGCTGCCAGAATTACAAGGTCAGAACGCTGGAAACCAGCTAGTGTATTATCGAGATCACGATAGCCGGTTGGAACGCCACGGATCTTCTTCTTGTCTTTGTGTAAATCATCGAGTCTATCAAAACTTTCGGCCAAAACAGTTTCAAGGCTGATCACGCTTTGTTTTACTTGTTGTTGGCTGACTTCAAATAGTTTTGTCTCTGCTTCTTCAATCAGTTCATTGAGTTGCTTGGACTCGTCATAGCCTAGTGTCGACATAGCTTGCGAGGCGGCAATTAAACGACGACGCATAGCCTTTTGTGCGACGATGTCGGCGTATTGCTCGACGTGAGCGGCGGTTGGCACGAAGTTAGTGAGCTCGGTTAGATAGGATGCACCACCAATAAGTTCTAGGTTACCGTTATTTTTTAACTGATCAGTTAGTGTCAGAACATCGATTGCTTGATGTCGTTCATAGAGCTGTTTAACCGCTTCATAGATACGTTCGTGACGCTTATCAAAAAAATCATGTGTTGAGAGGGCGTCAGCAACTTTAACAATCGCGTCACTATCAATCAATAATGCTCCGAGCAATGATGCTTCGGCCTCAATATTCTGTGGTGGTGGCAATGTTTTCGTTGGTTCCATGCGTAAAATCCCTCGGATGTACCTATGATTCTAACAGTTCAGCGCCACCAAAAATATTGCTAATGCTAGAAATATCAGATTTGACTGCTGGCCCGGCCTGAACGACCATTTCTTTGACCTGTAAAGTCGGTGGATCAATTCCTTTTTCGACCACACAAGTAATGGCAACGTCTTGGCCAGTTAAATCTTTAAGCGTTTCAGCAAGAATATGCTGATTCTTGGCTTCGGTGACTCGCTTTTGGTGGAAACTAAATCCAAATTTGAGTGTTAGCCCGTCTTCATTAAATACAGGCTGTGCCATACGTACAACTCCGTAAAGTGTGTTGTACTTCTGCTTTAATGCCGCAAGCAAGTCAGGCCAAACAGTTTCGTCTAGTGGCTGCTGCGTTTTTTTGGACTTTGATACGGGCTTAGCTGGCTCGTCAGCCTGCTTAGCTATGTGTTCGGAAGCGAGCTGCGCCGTTTCTATCTGTGGAGGTTCTGGAGCTTGCGAATTATTAGTAGCAGCTGTTGGCTTCTTAGCTGGCATAGCTTCTAAGACTTCTTTCTGAGTACTGTCTTTTGCCATTTTGGTTGGCACTGAGGTGGCCGCTTGATCAATGCTGGCGCGCAATAAACAAACTTCAAGATATCGCTCTGGGGCGTAGGCTGTCGGTACAGATAGTAACTCGCTTAATAGTTGCATGGCCGCACCGTCAGCGGGGTTATGTAGTACTCTGAGGCGGATAACACGACTTAACTCCGAAGCAATCGTACCTGCTTGAAAACCTTGCTCGTACAAGTTAGCTAATTGTGAGACTGTTTCGGTAGGTTGATACGCATCGATTGCCGCTGTTAATTGTCGCAAAGAATCTTCGGCCGGGATTCCAAGCATACGTTGTACGTCTTCTAGCTCAAGTTTTTTCTCATGGTCACTCGCTTGATCAAGTAAGCTAATACTGTCACGAAAACTACCTTCACCATGCTGCGCTAATAATTTGAGTGCTTCCGGACTAACTTTAATACCCTCTGTTTTGGCGATTTCAGCCAGATGATCAATAACGGCTTGCTGTTTTACGGGCTTAAAGGTATAGCGTTGCGTACGGCTTACAATCGTTTCAGGTATCTTATGTGCATCAGTTGTCGCCAAAATGAATACGACGTGTGCTGGCGGCTCTTCGAGCGTCTTAAGCAACGCGTTAAACGCTTCGCGCGTCAACATATGTACTTCATCGATGATATATACCTTGTACTTGGCGGTTGTTGGTGCGATATATACCTTGTCACGCAAATCTCTAATTTCATCGATGCGACGATTGCTAGCGGCGTCAATTTCTATAATATCGAGGTGCGCGGAATCGTCAGTATAAGGAATACCGTTTATTTCATGGGCTAAGATACGGGCTACGGAAGTTTTACCCACGCCACGTGGCCCAGTAAAGAGATACGCGTGACTAATACGTCCGCTTTTTAGCGCTTGTTTTAGCGACTGCGTAATATGATCTTGGCCGACGATTTCATCAAGCGACTTCGAACGATACTTTCTATATAAAACTTGCCCCATACTTAAGCTCTATTATAACCCTATAACGCACGCTAAGCTGTTGTGTAATAGGCTAAAGGCTGTTTTCTTCTGTACGAGGAGCAACTGCTTCTTGCGCTAATGTGGCAATGCTTTCAGCACCTAGTAAAGTCATTGCTGCCAAACTAATTTGACCAATTGCGTTAAAGGTCGTCGACAAACCGTTTAAGCCTGCGTCTCTAGTTACGTTTTCTAAAGCAAAGCCCGTAAGACTTCCCCACTGGGCAAACGTAGCATGCTTACCAGCCAGGCTTGGATGCGTAATAACTTTTCTTGATCGAGCAATACCGGTAAGTGCCCACATGGCCGCATCTCTGGCGCCTATAATTGTCACTGCATGACTCGGGATCTCTTTAGAAGAGCCAAGCATAACTAACGCAGCTGCCATTTCGACTTTGTCGATCCCCGCGTCAAGTGCCTCGCCCAATGGACTTTTTGTCTTTGACCATTCGGCGATAGCACCATCAACCAAATCGCAAGCTCTTCCAGCAACGATCTTACTAACGCCTTTCAAGCGATCGCCACTGCGTATATCATTCAATCCGCTAGCAACGACTGCGAAACCGAGCATAGTGACTGCGTTGCCGGGTGTCACGACACCATTCGTTTTAGCAGCCATTCGCTGCCAAGCATTTCGCTTAAGGTCAGGGGTTTCTTCCCATTGCGGCCGTTTGCCAGCCCGATGTAAGTTTTGACTCATAGCAAATTTATATCACAGAAAATCGAGTCAACCATAAGCGAGGAGTACATTTAATAACTATTACAGGGCAGCTTCGAGAGCGGCCCATTCGGCAGCTGAATCGTCTTCTGGTACGTTTACACTGACTTGATCGCCTGGCTTGGCTTTGAAATAAGTTACACTAGCGAGCAACACGCGTAGTTTCTTGCTGTTTACATCAACGAAGTAGTGACCGTTCTCTAATACGAGTGTGCCAACAACTTGTTTACGAGGAATAGGACCAATTTGCTTATATAAGAATGCGCCATCTTCAGCGATGGTCAATTTGAGAATGTCACCTTGGACGAGTTTAGATTTGCTGGCGTAGTTGGCTGGTACGGGATAGACTTTACTATCGCTGCCGACCATATTTTGGCCGTCAAAAACACCCTCGATAACTTTACCAAGTGTGTCTTCACGCGATACGGGTGCGATATTCTCGTCGTCACCAACAAGACTAGTCAACAGTTCGGTAGCGGCCGCAAGACTTGTTTCAGCCTCCTGAATAAGGGCCCGCAAGCGTTTTACTTGTTTGTCTGGTAATTCTGCCATTTTGTCTCTCTACTTTGTCTCTCTGATAAGTGCCTGTTTCGAGGTCTACTTTCCTCAATAAATTACCATGTTTAAATGACCAAGTCAAAAAAAGTCGCTAATCTGTGGATAAATGTACTTCCCTACGCTCGTAATCGGCATAGAGTAATGCCTCCGCCGCAGCTGGTGAAAACGGCATTTTTCCCAAAGCTTTGCCGGTGAGAGCGTCATTAAACTCACCAAAGTGCTGCAAATAGGGGTTTCTGAGAGTGCGCTGGCGTAGTTGTTGTGCGGCATCAATGTACCCTTGTTGCAGGAGCGCTCGATGAAATATAGATCGTAAAAATGGCCATGAACTACCACGCCAATAGCGACCAGACTCAAAAAATGAAGAATCTTTACAAACACTGGCTACTGGAAGCGCCGTCCAATACCTATCTGGATCTGTAAGATTGTCTGCCAGACTGTCTCTGCGATTTGGAAAGCCAGTGGTAAGTAAGGGGAGTAAATTGGCTGCCGTTTCAATCTCAACAGCGCTGCCCGTTCGTGCATCAATGCTGTAATAGCCATTTTTGTCGTGTTGCCAGAGGCCTATTTCAATACCAAAGTATAGCTTTTCTAACGCACCATGTAACGCATTGCTTACCATGTGTTTATTGTCGGTAAGGGCAACTTCCATACTGATCAAAGCTTTACCTGCTTCGGCTGTGATAGCGTTAAAACCAACATCTTTAACGACTGCGCCTTTTCCACTATCTAAAATTCGGCGAACGTCGTGGTCATTTGTTTGAATATGTCGAGATTGTAAATATCCAAGCATAATGTCATCATCGTCGGCTCGCTCTACAGAGTCAGACTCATTGAAACCAGTTGTAGTGCGATTGATTCTACGCATCGCTGCATGACCGGCAAAAGCTATAAGCCGTTCGAATGGAGTCTGATTGTCGGTAGACCACTCGCGCTCCATGACAGCCCGCCAAGATGGCGTATTATCCATGCCTGATTCATTCGGATGGATCAGCATTACTAAGCCATCAGCTGGATCTGAGCGCTTTAATAAAAGCCACGACATATATCTGTGTAGTGGCGGAAAAATGCTCTTTAAAAACGCTTTGCTATCTTCTCCCGCTATGCGCATTCGCTCAGCAACATGCCACGCCGCAGTTACAAGTATGGGAGGCTGTGTAATGTTGCTTGTAAATACGTTTTCGCCCTGCTGCTCGTATCTAAGCAGGTATTTTGGTTTCAAAGGGATTTTGGCAGCATGAATAACTTCGTTCGGAATCATCCCATTCTCATGTTGGCCAAGCATATGTAGCTCAATCTGCTCGCTTGCCGCCAGAGGGTTTACGCAAGCCAAACCTTGGGCAATTAATGCCGTGTCCCAAAGAAAACTACCGGTAAAGTATGGCTTATTAGGTGTAATAACGCCGTTTGGTAGTTGATTGTGCCGAAATGCACGATCAGCAGCCTCGGCTATTTCTGTGAAACTAGGTTCTCTCATTGAATGCATACTATATCATGATAAAACAAAAATACCACCGATTGCTCGGTGGTATTAGCGTCTGATTGGACAGAGTAAATCAGTACTAGACTAATTCGACAGTTGCGCCTGCGTCTTCCAAGGTTTTCTTGGCAGCTTCAGCATCATCTTTCTTAGCTTTTTCGAGGACAGGCTTTGGAACACCGTCAACGACTGCTTTTGCTTCACCAAGGCCAAGACCAGTA
Source organism: Saccharimonadales bacterium (SeqCode) (assembly GCA_038237095.1). GTDB lineage: Bacteria > Patescibacteriota > Saccharimonadia > Saccharimonadales > UBA4665 > JAJXTN01. The sequence goes on from JBBRZB010000004.1 coordinate 12,196, forward strand.
ATGTCTTTAACAGCCTTAATCACAGCAACTTTTTGAGCGCCGGCATCCTTAAGGATTACGTCGTATTCGCTCTTCTCTTCAGCAGCAGGAGCTGCATCACCGGCTGGGGCTGCGGCTACTGCGACTGCAGCGGCTGCTGGCTCAATACCGTACTCATCCTTTAGGATGGTACCAAGTTCGTTAACTTCGAGGACCGTAAGGCCAACGAGCTGTTCTGCGATTTTCTTTAAATCTGCCATTGTATGATTCCTATTCGTTAATTAATTACTTGCTTTAGCTTCAAGGCCTTGTAAAAGACCGTGCAAATTGCCCGTAAGACCACTCATGACGCCACGAACTGGTGAGTTCAAGGTGTTGAGTAATCCAGCAATCAGCTGGTTCTTGCTTGGCAAAACTGCCAAGGCTTCAACGCTGTTAGCGTCGATAAATTGGCCATCAGCCGTGATAGCGCCCACGAATTCCAAAGTTGGGTTCAACTTTGCAAAATCGTGCAGGCTTTTAGCTGGAGCCACTTCGTCGTCACCGTTGAAGGCGTACAGAAGCATGCCTTCTAGAGCGCTGGTCTCAACGTTTTTAAGAGCAGTAGTGCCCTGTAACGCTTTGATAACCAAGCGGTTTTTGACAACTTTGACTTTCGTGCCGGTCGATTTGGCGTCACGACGTAATTGCTGCAACGCTTTTACAGTGGTGCCTTCGTACTTAGCAACAACAGTCATCTTAGACGTATCTAATAGATCAGATACTTCCTTGACGATGTCATTCTTCTCAATTTTGGTTAGTGCCATGGATATTCTCCATTAATTGGTTTGTAGAAAGCTTTCGACCTGAAGCTTGTCTTTCGTTGCCAAACAAAAACGTCTAAAGTTATTGCTAACTAGAGACGTTCAAACTATCAAAATAGATTGTTTGTACCTCGGTAGCATTCTTAAGCTTTTTTACGGCCGCTACTGTTTCTGGCAACTTGACGGTAATTATAACTGATTAGACTCTAGGGGTCAAGGTGCTTGCCGTGATGCGTAATTATACCAAGGCTGTGGCAGTCGCAAATGTTGGAACGCTAGGACAAAATGGAGCTTGATCTCTTTGCCACGCTTCTACAAGATCATGAATATCAACAGCAGCAACAAATATTTGTCGAGCAATGTCGAGTGCCACTTTTTGACGATGTTCGCCAGTGTAACAACAAACTTCCGCGGGCAATAGAGTATCTGCCATATAGGCTGCTGCTTCCTCAGGTGTCGCAGGAAAGTACGGAGTTTCACAATGCGTCACAGGCAAGCTTGAGACTACTGGATCTTTCCACTTCCGCTCTGGATAGGGGGCGCTCATGCCATGCTCTCAGCACTCATACGCTGTTGCGTACGTCTACTCTCACATATTCCCAATGAGTATTCGGGAAGAATTTCTTTTAGCAAATCCTCAAACGGAGCGTCGTGTCGTAAATTTCTTCTTAGGAAACTCAGTACAGCCTCTGGATCTGCGCTAAATACAGTAGGTTTTTGTTCTGGTGCGAGCTGGTTCATGATGTGAATCCTTGTGCAGCTTCAAATCGACCAGCTTGTTGCTGAGCAACTACGTGAGCGGCCCATTGCTGAGCACGCGGCATTTGATGGTGATGATTGCCAATACCTTGTGTAGTTTGGTGCGCTTCAGTCGAGACTTTACAACCTCTGTCTATAGTAGCCTCAGTCGCCAAATTTCCGCATATTTCTACTGCACGCGCAATCTCAAGCTGTCTGTATGCCGACCGCACAGTGTCGCCGACTGCGCCCTCTTGCCATCTAAATCTTCTCGCCATCTCTCTTTTCCTTCGTAATTTGTTGGTAGTGCATTAAAAAAGGCTTCCGGTTGAAGCCTACTTGTTTTTGGGACTGTGCTTTGCGTTTAACGCGAGGCTTCAACCATGGTGAAGCGCAGCCCTCGTAGGCTAAGAATGAGAATCATCTGCTGCACTGCTTGGTTAAAAGTCATATCTACTATAAAACTCCACTTAGGTGTATCTGTCAAGCAATTGCAAAAAATTGCAAAATAGAGTATGATATGACACGGCTCAAATTTAATTGATTATGATGACAAATATTGAACGTGGTGAGTCAGGAACTCAGGTTGGAACAAATCCAGGCGCAAGCACTGGATGTATTATTGTGCCCCAGCAAAGCATGCGCTTTGGCGAGTACCAGGTTTTGGTTTCTGGGTTTCCCGAGACTTCACCGTGGGGCCTCCGATATATCGGTAGTTTGAGCGAGAGCGCCTTAGAAGCTGCCCTTAAACGAACGCCTGATGAACTTAGTCACGACATTCTGAAATGGGCGCATCTTCAACCAGAAAACGCTGTTATTGACGGCGTTCCAGGTGCCGTCGGACATATGACTTGGCGCCTGTCCAACGCAGTTATGAAGCACCTAAAAACTTCACAGGCTCAATATACAGTACCCAAAGAAGTAACCATCGCTCATCTTGACGACAACTACGTGCCATGGACTCAGATTGAACCAGCTTTTCGTATTGATATTGCCGCACAGTTATCGGAATTAGCCGGAGTGGAAGCCGCCACGATTCCGGAGCCAACACCTGAGCATCCTACGGCTCATCGTATGATTGGTGATGTTCTTGTAGCAAACAGTGTAGATTTTGCGGGTGAAAACAAGTTAATAACGCACTATTCGTTCCAAAAGAACTTTTAAGACTACATTTGAGATAGTTTAAACTGCGTGTAGCGTTCGGCGGCTAAGCGAGTTAGCTCTTCGTCCTCGGACGTGTTTACGAATTTCATTGATTCGGCGAGAAGTGGGTGTACTTCGGCCAACTTTTCGTGCATTTCCATAACCAATTTACGATAACCTGGGTGGCCCTGCGGACTAGTCCTAAGCTCATGGAGATGAAATGCTTCACGAGCATTGTAAGTGACCTTCCAGCGCATTTTGTGACCTAAAAGCGTGGCATATTGTGCTTCGAGCGCGTATCCTGCCTGTACCAAGAGGCTATGGAGCTTGAGGCTAACTTCAAAACATGCTTCAAACTGATCACTCAAACCAGCATCTTCTACCAAACTAGGTATTTCATATCCGTAGCGGGGTGTGAGCTGTTGCCAATTCATGTCGTCGACCATACGGTGTCTTTGCAAGTCGCGGAATATCCCATAGTCACAGACTAAGTCCCAACTGTAGTGCGCTTTTTCTAACGCCCGACCAGGGCGGTGACGACGGTTGAGGCGTTCGCCCATGTAGGTACTGAAAACATTGATCTTCTTGTCGTATGACCAGTCGCCAACAGTAGTCTGTAACTGATCTAGCGGTAAACTACTGTGTTCGTAGAGCATATCAGGAACCAGTAATAACTCATTTTTTGGCCAAAAATCTACTAAGTTGACTGCTCTTGTAGGACTTGAAGCGTAGTTATCCGGCAGATATTCTTTGGCGAGTTGTGCTACAGCTTTGGCTGTGTTGGCTCGGTAGGCGACCATCGCTCCACCGCGTTCTGGTTTGTCGGCACGTTCTAGGAATGTCGGCATGACTTTGCGGGCCTGCGCGAGCAATTCATGACCAGTTATGCGGGCTTCAGGTAGCTCGTCACTCTGTAAATGCATAATTAAGCTTTCCAAGGCTTGTCCAGATGCAAAAATGCCTACCGTTGACTTGGTAGCAACTGGCAGAACAGATCGTATAGCGTCACAGGCTTGAGCACGGGTAGCACCTTGCCACGCGATATCACGTTCTTTCTGAGGCGTTTTAGAATTACTACGGACATATTCGGTTAACTCGCGAACCATCGTAGAATAGAGATCGAATAGGCCATCCATTGCTTCGATGTATTGTTTTTTGATTGCCGGTTTGAAATGTTCAGGCGTGTAGTATCGATACTTACCATTACTATCTTTCTGGTCGAAGTAAATATAGCGTGTAGATTGCTCTAAGTAGGCTGCCAAACGACCCCACTCTAACTTTTTTGTCAGTAGATTAGAGGCATTTTCGACGACAAAATGTAACCCGCCCAGTTGTTGAACGGAATCATCACCATAGGCTGTAATTACACGTTCTAAAAGCTTTTCGTCTTTGCCAAGTTTGCCCGCAAACTCATCTAGAATCGTAACGCGCATATCATCTCCACGTCGGCTCAAACGGGCCATTGCTGCCGCGATAGTTACAGGACTCAATTTTTCTGTAAAGGCATATACGTTGCTATCTACGCTGGTGACGGCCTCAGCCAGATATGCCTCACCGGCTTTAGTGATGGTGAAATTACCATCTTCATTTTTCTCAACATACGTTTTGGGCTCAGTTTCGTTACTATCTATTTGCGCCATAACAATTGGCGGTTCAACTGGGTGCTCGGCAATGATCTCTTTAACAGAAGTAGGCATTGTAACGTGCGCTGCTTTTGTACCAGCATCTCGGGTCGCAAGTGTTTCCGTTACCAGCTTCCAAATGTTATCACTAACTGTAGAGACGTCTTCGGTAGCAAAAACAACCGGTAAATTACGCTGTTTTGCTTCCCAGAGGTAGCCTGCTCTGACACGCTCAAGGAAATTTATATCAAGATTATCAAAACGTTCACCAGCACCCCGCTTATGAGCTCGTTCGCGTAATAGTTCAACTGGCGCATCCAATACGACGCACAAGTCAGGCTCAACTCCATCAACAGCAAAGCCTATGATGCTATTAATCGTGTCGTAATCTGGTACATCTCCACGGCCGTAGTATTGAATAGCCAAAGTTGTAAGGTAATTGCGATCAACAATACAAATGACACCATGCTCTACGCTTTGCTTGATAACTTGGAGACTTTGCGAGCGAGCTGCGTTATATAGTAGTACCTCAGTTCGGGTATTCATCGGATAACGTGGGTCTTGTGTTAACTGGCGAATAGCACGAGCTGTTAAGTCGCTTTGACTGTCTGGTTCACGCAGCGTTCTCACCGGCAGCCCAGCCGCTTGTAACCGGCGCGCTAACTCCTGAATCTGTGTCGTCTTGCCAATGCCTTGTGGGCCTTCTAAGACAATGTATTTACCTCTAGTCATATGATAGCCCTTCGATTTTCTGAGGTAATTCACGAGTGTCACGATATGCTTTAGGTAACATCATGTCAGGAGACCACGTTTTAATAATAGTGTCCAGATCTGTTCCTTGTTGATATTTGCCGCTAAAGTTTTCGTCACGGCCGCTGCCGTAATTGCCGTCAACTTCACCGGTTTCATGGAAAATGATCTGCGCAGTACGCTCACCGACAGGAAGCAATACGGTTTCTCGGTCATTTAGATTATAGATTTCAAGCGTGAGACGGTTAATATAGCCAGGGTCAATCCAGCCGGCGTCAAAACAAACAGCGATACCATTACGTCCCCAGCTCGATCGCGAGCGAACTTCACAAGCTCCAGGTGGCAGAATCCCGAAGAACTCATGCGTATGTGCCAAAATACGCTCATTAGGTTTGAGACTTATAACCGGATGGTCTAGAGGAATATTGTTTACCGGTTTAAAACCGTTCAAAGCGCACCATTCACCATGGGTAATCGCGCGGTATGGGCCATCAAAATAGCGTTCGACGTCCTCGCGGTCAAACGGATTATAGATAGTCCGCTCATTCATTTTTTCGATACGGTAGTAGTAAAAACCGAGCGTAACGTCGAGACTCGCATGACTTACATGCTTGGGTTGATAAGGGTGACACACGATGTGACCATCAGAAACTGCTTGGCGAATTTGCGTATTACTATAGACCGACATCGTTTCCTCTCTTTTGTTAACTTTATTTTAGAGTAACAGAGAGGTTTTAAGCAAGCACAATAATAATGTGAAAATTACGCAACATTGGTGTATAAATGCTTATGCTTAGATAAGAATCATTAAATCTTGTACAATACGTAGCTAGATGAATCTGCTAGTTAGTTTGCGGCGACAATTTATAGTGCAACGCCAATTTGGGGTGCGGTTTGTGAGTATCGTTGTGGCTTCGCACGGTATTTTCATCGTGGCTACTACCCTGCTGGATCAGATAGCAGTTCGGCACCGTTCACACATCACTGCACTGCTCGTAGATCTTCCCCTATTAATTGGGATGTCATTGATCTATTTAAGTACACTACTGATGCGCCGTAAACGCACCGCTTGGTTAGTGACAGTTTTAGCATATTCCTTCTATCTGGGGCTTGGTATGGCAAACTTGATTGCTGCTGTTGGAATAGATGATCTCAATCCAATACGCATTATTCGTGTGGCCGTCCTGCCAGGTCTCATCTTATTATTACTATTTGCACTTCAAAAAGAGTTTATCGTCAAAAGTGACACGCAGGGTTTTCGAGTTGCGGCTCGCTTCTCGGTTATCATCTTGGCTGTAGCGCTAATCTATGGAATTGCCGGCTTCTCGCTCCTTGATCATTCGGACTTTCATCAAGAAATCCGCTACTCGAGCGCTCTCCACTATACGGTTGATCAATTCGACCTGACTACCACACATCCGGTTCATCCTTACACGATTCGCGCTAAGTTATTCACCGCTTCTTTATCCTTCGTGAGTGTGGCTGCAGTCGCTTATGTTCTCTTAGCATTATTCCAGCCTTTGAAGCAGCGCTTATCTGACCAAAACCAGCCGCGAGAACTGCTTCGCAACCTCATGACAAAGGACACGGCCAAAAGTGAAGACTTCTTTAAGCTGTGGCCCCATGACAAGCATTATTTCTTTGATACTGATAAGCGAAGCGGACTTGCCTATGCCGTTCATCGTGGTGTTGCCCTGTGCCTTGGTGACCCAGTAGGAGACAAGAAAGCATTCGGGAACTTGTTAAGCCAGTTTGAGGACACTTGTTTTGGAAACGATTGGCTACCAGCTTTTGTGCACGTCGAGGACACGCATAAAAAACTGTACGAGCGACACGGGTACTCGTTGCAAAAAATCGGCGAAGAGGGTGTCGTTGATATAGAACACTTTCAAACGAACGTAGTAACCAACAAGTATTTTCGACATATCCGTAATAAGTTTACGAAGCAGGAGTTTACCGGCGAGCTACTTAAGCCGCCACATCATACTGCAGTTATCCAGCGTTTGAGCGAGATATCTGATGATTGGCTCAAGCGTGGTGGTCGGGAAGAGCGTGGTTTTGCAATGGGGTATTTTTCTGAAGAATATATGCAGCAATGTGATGTTATGGTAGTCCGAGACGCTGCTGGTACGATACAAGCCTTTCTGAATATGTTGCCAACCGATTTTGATACACAAGAAGCGACCTATGATTTATTGCGTTACACCCATAGTAGTGTCGGCAACAGCAATGACTTCTTGCTTATTAATTATATCGACTACTTATCTAAGAGTGGCTACACGCGGCTAAATCTAGGGCTATGCCCTCTATATGGACTGGATGCTGACACTGAAGACTCAGGCATGATAGACGGCTTGCTACGTTTTGCTTTTGCGAACGGCGATCGCTTTTATTCATTCAGCGGCTTACAGCGTTTTAAGTCAAAATACGAGCCCGAATGGCGCGATCGCTACTTGGCGTATCAATCGGGCGTCAGAGGCATTACAAAGACTGCAAATGCCCTTATGCGTAGCATGCGCGTGAATATCAAGTAGCGGACACTCTGGCCGCTCAGACGATATGAATTCTTGACTAGCAACTGCTCAGGAAAATTAGTTGACGCTTGCTAGGTCAACGGCGACTGATGGACCCATTGTCGTAGTGACATGTATAGCTTTAATGTACACACCTTTGACACTGTTCGGCTTGTTGCCTTTAACAGATGTAAGAATAGCTTGTACGTTGTCGTTAAGCTGCTGTGGTGTGAAACTAACCTTACCAGCACCAATGTGTATAATTCCCGAGGTATCAACACGATATTCAACTCGACCGGCCTTTGATTCAGCAATTGCTCGGTTAACATCGTTTGTGACAGTGCCACTCTTAGGGTTCGGCATTAATCCACGTGGACCAAGCGTACGGGCGTACTTACCAAGTTTTGCCATTAATGCTGGAGTAGCAATGAGGACATCAAAGTTAATGTTACCCTTTTCTAACTCCGCAAGAACATCATCTGTACCAGCTAAATCTGCGCCAGCCTTGATAGCTTCTGCCGCATTGTCAGTTAGTACTGCAACACGAACTTTTTTACCTGTTCCAGCAGGTAAAACTAGCATGTCACGAATGTTTTGATCAGCGTGCCGTGGGTCAACACCAAGGTTGATGTGTAACTCGAGTGTAGCGTCAAACTTGACATGGCTCGTTTTTTGGGCGAGTTCTACAGCCTCAGTAACTGGGTAATGCTTGCCTACTTCAAGGAGCTCTGAGCTCTTTCGGAAGTGCTTGCCTCGGCGCTCTAAACGAGTACGAGTAGGAACTACTGGTGCTTTTGGCTTGTCTTCAGACTCATCAGCCTTAGCTTCAGCTTTGCGAGCTTCTTTGGCTTCTTTTTCTTCGACTTCTTTTACAGCTTTAGCGCTGCGCTTGCCAGCCTTAGCAGTTCCTTTTTCTTCAGCGATAACTTCCTCGACCACTACTTCTTCAGCAGTTACTTCAGCGAGTTGTTCAGAAATAATTTCGGCAACTTCAGAAGGTATTACTTCCTCAGCTGTCTTCTTAGTCTTCTTAGTAGTGGTTTTCTTGGCTTCCGCCATATTGTCTCCTCCTGTGGTGCTAACGGCTGTTTTATGGCCTCCCACAAGTTAATTAATTATCAGTTCTAATGCCTGAGTGATATTGGTTAATTGCGCTAGATGCAGCAGCAACGTTATGTACAGCTTCCATGTAGGCCGGTTCAGCTGTGACATCTGCTCCAATATTCCCACGATCAATAGCTGAAATGGTTAGATCTCTTGCTACTGTACCTAAGTGGCGTCTTGCAGAAGTCAGGGCATCCATCAATCGAACTTGATCAGTAAGTGGCATTTCAAATTCAAGCTGGTTTCGGTATCTTACATCCACATATTGCCCCGTTGGAGCCTCAATTGCTTCGTCGTGTACGATGCCACTTGATGGTTGTTCATATTTACCAGTGACATAAGCACCTGCTTGAGGGTCGAAATCACTATGTCGTACCGGTATTGTCTCTTGCCTTGATACAGACACGATATTAAACCTGTACTTCTACGCCCATACTGCGAGCAGTACCGGCTACCATCTTTTTAATTGACTCAACGTCGTCAGCGTTCATGTCAGCTGCCTTTTCAGTGGCAATCTTGGTGAGCTGAGCTTGTGTCAGTTTCTGAGGTAACTTTTCGCTGTTTGGACGTCCAGAACCCTTAGTGATGCCAAGTTCAGCGCGAATACGGTCGTCTGTTGGCAGCCCAACGACACGAAAACTCATAGTACGATCGTCATAAATAGCGATGTGTACTGTGACCATTTGGCCCATCATGTCTTTGGTAGCGTCATTGAAAGGCTGGATGAAATCCATCATGTTCACGCCGTATTGACCAAGGGTGCTACCTACAGGAGGCGCGGCACTAGCTTGGCCACCTTTAATTTTCATTTTTAAATTAGCTTTTACAACTTTTGCCATTGAATTATGGTCTCCTAGATTTAACGAGTGTTCAAGCTATTGAAGCTGCTTTACTAACTCTCCTTCTTGTTTCAGAAGTGCGTAACTGATGTATTCTACCATTTTAGACGACCCCGAGCAAGCCAAAAATTGCTAATCATATATATTTAAGATATAAAAGTTTGATGTCTTTTTTAGAAAATCCCGAACAATACGCTTTTAGTCTTACGACATTAGACGGTGAAGCGCTAGCTATAACTAATGCTTCAAATGAATTTGAGACTGCTAGCGCACTTAAATCTCCTATCGGCGCTCTAGCACTCATAAAAGCCGCGGAAAGCAGACATGATATCGATCATTATTCTATGAGAGTTGGTGAAGATCATGTTTCAAATGGCAGCGGTAAACTACGATTTCCTGAGCATGTTCTTGATGAATTCCTGCTTTCTGATACGCGAGCTATTGACGGTTCGTGTATCGCCACTCTCGGTTCACTCGTTATTTTGAACATTGTTGAAAGCGATTGTATCGCAACTAATGCGCTTATTGATTATGTCGGCGGCAAAGATGAAGTGAATAAAGGGCTCAAAGCTCGATTTGGCTTGGAGAGTATGCGTTTAGTCTCGGAACGAATTCGATTTCCTGGCGTTGATCATCAACTAACTCCATTTCAGGTTGGAGCTTCTACGATGTCAGACTTTACAAAGTATTACGGAGAACTCGTACATTTAGACGAGCTATCTACAATGAGCATCCACCAACGCGAATGGTACCAAAAGTTGCATTTGGAACCATGGAACGCTCGAATGTTTGGAGTTGAGCAAAGTGATTTGCCTACATCCGTGCAGTGGTACCACAAGACTGGCACAATTGAAGACGAAGCAGTTCCAGGAACGCTGTACGCAAGTTATATTGATGCTGGCATTCTTGTAGTAGGCGGTAAAACATATCTAGCAGCAGCTGCGGCGGCTTTTCATGGAGCTACAAAAAATGGGCAACCTTTGATTGAGCAGCTTGAAGCGGAGTTTGCAAACAAAAACCTAGCTCAATTATCAGAGCTAGGTATTGTTATTGATCTTCAAGACGAAGCCGCTGCTTAAACACGCTTAACCTGCAAGCCGTCAAGCTCGACAGGTGTTTCACGACCAAACATGTTGACTAAAACCTTGAGCTTACCTTTTGCGGCATCAATTTCGTTAATACTGCCGTCAAAGCCCTTGAACGGACCGTCAATTATGTTTACTACCTCACCAATCGCAAAGTCAATCTTGTGCTTAGGCTGCTCTAAGCCCATGCGCTTCTGGATCTTTTCAATCTCATCTTGTTCAACAGGCGTAGGGTCGGTGCCGCTACCAACAAAACCTGTAACTGAGGGTGTGTTACGAACAATGTACCAAGCGTCTTCGCTCAGTTTCATCTGCACCAATACGTAGCCTTGAAAAATGCGCTTTTCAACGACTCGCCGCTTTCCGTTTTTGATCTCAATCATTTTTTCCTTAGGTACTAATACCGCGAAGATCTTGTCACTCATATCTAAAGAATCAGCACGTTGTCGAATACTTTCGGCAACTTTTTCTTCGTAACCACTGTAGGTGTGAATGGCGTACCACTGCTTGCTGGTGTCATATCGTTTGTTGGTCATAATGTCTACTAACTCTCTTTTCTACTTTAATAAAACTGCTCTGAAAAGCTTGTCTAGGCCATAATCGACGATTGCCACCATGGCGCCGAACACAACTGCGAAAACAAGTACTGCGAACGTTAACTGACGGGACTGCTTCCAGTTAGGCCAGGTAACTTTACGAAGTTCGTGCCAGCTTTTACGGAAATATGGTGGCACGAGGACAAGACCAATCCAGCGAGAAACTCGCGCAATAAACTTAAACGGTTGATGTCGGAATAACGCTCTAATGCCACGAGCAATTGGTGAAAAGATTGGGCGTAGTACTCGCTTGAAACCATTCCAAATTCGATGTCGACGGCGGGGCTTGTCGGAAGCTTCAACTGCCTTAACGGCACGCTCACGAAACGTTTCAGGATTCTTGACGAGGCGTTTCTTCGGACGACTTTCGGGTTCAGCCATGTGGGCGGCTCCTTGATTACTTAATCCCAATAAAAAAAGCCTACACAGATTGTAGGCGACTGACGTCAAGTATACAGGATGAGGCGTATCTGGTCAATTACCTTATTTAGGAGATATTTTGCTATAGTTATCCTCATGTTGCTTGCGTTTAAAATCGTGGCTTGTGTATCGATAGCCAACGGACTACTCTGGTTGCCGCCCTTTTGGGCTATTAGGCGCTACTATGCTGCATTGCTCGTTATAATAACTGCTATCGTGACTGGTCTGTCATTTGGCGCTAATAATCATGCAGTCTCATTACTAGTTTTCTACTTTGGAACGTTTTTGATTTTTAACAATATCCGAGTTGTAAAACACCGTATGCAAGCGAAACATCTATACAGAGCTACACTCCGTAGCTGGGTTTTCTTAACAATATATCAAATAACAAGTTTTGGGATGCTCTGGCTGACAGTACGTTTCCACTGGTCAGTAAAAATCTGGTTAATAGGAGTGGCATTGTTCGTAGCCGCATCAAACATCCTACTTTATATGAGTACCCTGAAGCATAGCACAGCCATACAAAAGACATCTGAAGCAACTCATTATTCAGATCATAACCTGCCAACCGTAAGCGTATTAATTCCCGCTCGAAACGAAACCGATGACTTGCAGGCCTGTTTGCAAAGTTTAGTCGAGGTAAACTATCCAAAACTAGAGATATTAGTGCTCGACGATTGTTCACAACTTCGAAGGACTCCTGAAATTATTCGACAGTTCGCTCATGACGGTGTTCGGTTTATAGCTGGAACCGTAACACCTGATGGTTGGCTCGCAAAGAACCACGCCTACCAGCAATTATTTGAAGAAGCTAGTGGAGACTATCTGTTGTTCTGTGGCGTTGATGTACGTTTTAGCACCAACTCGTTACGCGAGCTAGTAGCTGAAGCTCTTAGCCGTCAAAAAAGCATGATTAGTGTCATGCCAATGAATACCGTTCCGGCTCCTCTGGGCATCGAAAATCTGATTGTACAACCATTGCGATATGCCTGGGAAATAGTTTTGCCCCGTCGACGGCTCGCAAGCCCCTCAGTGTTAAGCACATGTTGGATTACCGATCGAAAATTGTTAGCGACAACGGGTGGCTTTAAAGCATTTAGTCGATCAATTTACCCAGAAGTGTACTTAGCTCGTACTGCTGTCACCCATGATGACGGGTATAGCTTCATCGCTAGCAACGTTTCGATGGGATTAGTGTGCAACAAAAGTGTGCTTGAGCAGCGCGCGACAGCTATCCGTACTCGTTATCCACAATTACATCGACGCCCTGAAGCCGTTTCATTGCAAGCACTAGCTGAGATTAGCCTATTTATCTCACCCTTTCTGTTACTGAGCGTCGGGCTTATTTTGAGTTGGTGGTTGCTTGTAGGGCTGGCGTTAGTGAGTATTGCTTTTAATAGCTTGATGTTTGGAGCAGTTGTTAAACTGACGTATCGGAAAAATATTACGCGAAGCTACATGCTTTCACCGCTGGCAGCGCTTTATGACATCGGGCTGCTGTTCTATTCAATGTGGAAATACGAAACCGACGACGTTATATGGAAAGATCGTAACGTTTGCATACCGTTAATGTACGTGGTGCCAAGTCTGCCTAAACTGTAATTGTTGTGATACTCTATCATTCATATGAATTACTGGGAGCATATGAGAAGTGCTCGTCATTTTGGCGAGTTAGCACAAAGAGCATCAAAGTTGACTAAAGTTTCTTATCTAGCTTGTGGAGCGCTCCTGTACCTTCCCTTCTTAGAAAATGATTTAATCGGCCAGATGAATTATGGTATTCAAGAAGTATCGCTTGGCTTTGTGGCAGCGCTCGTCGGTAACGTAGCCTGCGAGCGAGCGTCTCACTACCAGGAGCAAGCTGTCTCGCACCAAGCTGAAATAAATTAGTTCGCTTGAGTATTACTTAAGCGTTGGTATAAAAATGCTGAATGTCGAGCCTTTGTTAAGCTCGCTTTTAACCGTTATTTCAGCGTGTATTAGTCGGGCAAGCTTCATCGTCACATACAACCCTAAACCTGTGCCATTAGCTTGGCGCGTACGGTAGTCCTCTGAGCGGAAGAACTTGTCAAATACCCGTTCTTGGTCACCCTTACTGATACCAATACCGGTATCAGTAATATCAAAACGAATGCCTTTTTCAGCAGGTTTGGCACTGATTGTCACGGTTCCCTTTTCAGTATATTTAATGGCATTCGTTATGAAATTCTGTAGTACTTCACGTACATATAATTTGCTAGAATTCAGGATCTCTAGATTTGGGCTGAGCTCCGTATTGAGCTTGAGGTGTCGTAGCTCGGCTTGTGGAGAATAATTGCTTGCAAGTTCCGTGCAAAGATCATGTACGTTAATCGCCTCGATATCAACCTCTAGCTTACCGCGCTCAGCTCGGCTCAGCGTGCTAAGATCATTAATCATATCTGCCAAAAATAATACTTGGTTATGCGCTTCTTTAAGCGCTTGCTTAATGGAAGTAATGTCGCCTGATTTATCTGCGATATACTGCGCGTTGCTAATATTTCCTTCGCTAATAGCAATTGGTGTACGGAGTTCGTGACTTACAACACTAATAAACTCATCTCGTTCTTCTTCGAGTGATTTTTCTCGCGTAATATCACGAAGCAGCAAGACGTAGCCACTTTGTCCAGCCTCACCATACCCAAGGTGTACAGGCGCTATACTAAGGTATAAGTTAATCTTGCTGCCGTCGTCATACGGCAACCGTAAATCGCGGCTTGTGGTTGGTGTTTTGGCGTTTTTGACAAGGCTCTCAATATCGACAACCTGATTATCTTTATCGATCACCGTACAGAGCTTGTGAAGCGCGCTGCCAACCTTGATGTTGTTAACATCAAAGATATTCAAACATGCACCGTTATACATAACGATCTTGAGTCTTTCATCAACTGCCAGCACGGCATCTGCCATGCTGTTTATCAAGCTAGTTAGGCGTTGATGCTCAATTCGCTCGGTGTCTCGATTGCGTAATTTCGGTTTAAGCGATAGCGCCATGACGCCATTATGCCATAATCGTCGTTTCGTCGCTACGCCCGAGTGTGGGCTGATAATTTTTAATCTGCTTACGCCGCTCATCAACGTTCGGAAGTACGGTGCGTAACGCAAGCCAAAAGTCAGGTCCGTGCTTCATAACGTGGGTATGGGTTAGCTCGTGCAATAGAACGTAATCAATCAGCTCCCAAGGCAGTTGCATCAAGAACAAATTAAGTACGATATTACTACGTTGATCACAACTACCCCAACGACCTTTAAGTTGTTTTACGCTAATACTTCCGTATTTAAAACCATTGAGCGCTGCTAAGCTAGCTAACCGCTGGGGCAACAATTGTTCGGCCTCTTGACGGAGCGCCCGTATACAGGCTTTTTGGACGACTTTTTGAAAAGCCGCGTCACCTACATCAAGTACTGTCGGGTGAGTTATATCGATGCTACTACCGCGTAGCCGGCTCGTTACTTTGATACTAGACGTCTCAGCGTAAAAATGTAGATGATGAGCTTTTCCGATCGACTGACCGTCGACAAGAATGACACTAGTCTGGCTGTGCTCGGAGATCCACTCTTTGCGCGATTCTGCGAACCGTACTCCAACCAAATAGGTCGCCCAAGTGGGGATGGTCACTCGAACTTCTCCATCAATTTTAACGCTGACGCGCAGGCTTCTACTGCCGCGGTGCTTGTAAACTGCTACGATCACGCCGTTACTGAGCGTAAACTGCTTGAATGCCATAAAGTATTACTAACGAATAATAACGTTGCGACGGGTCATATCGACACGTCCTTGATTAGGAACGAGATTTACGAGACCGGGCTTAATGACATGCGCTCCTGCATCATCGTTACTGATAACACCTAGACTACGCATTTTGCTGATAGCAGCACTTTGTTGCATATTGAAAAGATGCTTGCCACTTACAACAACTGGTGCCTCGCCTGCTGCAGGATTTTGCATGTGAGCCACGATATTTTCAAACGTCGAGCGATCCCAGCCTGCCGCATATTTATCATCAGCACGGCGACGATCGCGCTTAACATTACGCCCAAAAGCCGTATCAAGATCCATTTGGAACCAAATTAGGACTGGCGTTGCGTGATACTTAAACGCAAGCTCACGAAGTGCTCGACGTTGACTCGATCGCATTGCGTTGAGGTCATATGCAACGCTCAAGCCAGCAGCTAAAAACTCTTCAGTCATGTAATCCATTAGTTGTGTGACAATGTCATTTTCCTGCTTGTCGTAACGTGGATTCTCGAAAAGTTCGGCGCGAATTTTGTCTGACTGCAAATGGGCCGATTGTACAGTTTCACAAAATTGGCGCGCAAAGTAGGTCTTGCCAGCGCCAGGAAAACCATAGAACATCAAAAGGAAAGGTTTAGAAGGATACAATTTTGCCATATTCGTATCATTTATAGCAGATTTTGACCTGATTGGGAAGTAAAACAGATGACTTTTTGAGTGTTTTTTCGTATCATGTGACAGTAGTTTAGATAGGGGTATAGTACAGCGGTTAGTATAAAGGTCTCCAAAACCTTAGACCGTGGTTCGATTCCACGTACCCCTGCCAAATGAAAAGATCATCCAAATAGATGGTCTTTTTGTTTGGTAAGCAAATTTCATCATAAGCTGTGACGCAAATCACAGTATGATACTCTGTTACACGCTATTCTAAGCATGAACACTTCAAACACGTTCCTTAATTCATAAAAACTGTTGATTCAGTGAAAAATCGTGATAAACTTTTAAGGAGTATTACGGTTGTGGTTTTAGGACGATCGACCTATAATAAAAACCAGCACAAACAGATTAATTAAAAAGTGGAAAAAAGAGGGCAATGAAAGTTTTAATGCTTGGGTGGGAGTTACCTCCTCATAACAGTGGTGGTCTCGGGACCGCATGTTACCAGCTCTGCAAAGCCCTCTCTAAAAAAGACGTATCAATTGAGTTTATCCTTCCCTACCAAGCAGACCACGGCATCGATTTTATGGACATTACTGCTGCCAAGCCACAAGGTGTCGCGAGCATCCTAAGATCGGGCATCGCTTACGATAGTTACAAGTATATTTTAGATGATGGCTCGGAAGAATGGTTGACCATTCATGATCAGCAAGAACTCTATGAGCACGCTGTTGCCCGTATGGTAACAGATAAAGAATTTGACATTGTTCATGCACATGACTGGCTTACGTTCCGTGCCGCGATGCGTGTGAAAATGCTCAAGAACTGCCCAATTATTTTGCATGTTCACTCGGTTGAGTCGGATAGGGCTGGTGCCGTTAAGGGTAACCCGCTGGTTCACGAAATCGAGGATGCAGCATTACACATGGCTGATCGAATCATTGCTGTCAGCCAGCACACCAAAGATTGTATTATTCGCGACTATGACATCCCGGCCGATAAAATTGAAGTCGTTCACAACAGTATTGAGACGAGCGATATAGTGCCATTGGACGAAAACAACTCGTATCGATACTTAGAAGCGATGAAAATGTTAGGCTACCGTATAGTTGTTAACGTTGGCCGACTAACGATTCAAAAGGGACTGCCTAATTTACTTCGTGCCGCTAAAGAGGTTATTGCACACAATCCCAAAACACTCTTCTTGATTGTCGGCAGTGGTGAACAGCATTACGAACTCATTAATTTGGCAGCTGAACTTGGAGTCGGCACGCACGTCTTCTTTACTGATTTCCAGCGTGGAAAACGTTGGCGTGATGCGTACGCTATAGGCGATCTATTTGTAATGCCTTCTGTTTCCGAACCTTTTGGGTTAACGCCATTAGAAGCTATTGGCTACGGCACTCCTTCACTTGTAAGCAAGCAATCCGGAGTTAGCGAAGTACTTCTAAACTGCTTAAAGGTTGACTTCTGGGACGTCAAAGAAATGGCAAACCAAATCACTGCAGTCATGCAAAACGACGCGCTACGCGACGAACTATTACGAAATGCTACTGCCGAGTATCAGCGCTTTTCATGGGACGGCGCAAGTGACAAGATAATGGGTCTGTATGAGCAACACGTGGCAGGAGCAGCGGCATGAGCAAAGCTATCGTCCTCTATCTCCACGTTCATCAGCCGTACCGCATTCGACACTACACTGTTTTCGATGCTGGCGTTGATCACAATTACTTTGATACCGATTTTGACTCACAGACGAGCAATGAGCGAATACTAAAGAAAGTGGCCGAAAAGTCATATATCCCAACAAATGCTCGATTGCTACAACTATTAAAAGAAAACCCTGAATTCAAACTAAGTCTTTCGATAACCGGAACAGTTATTGAACAACTAGAGCGCTGGTCTCCAGAAGCCTTACAATCGTTTAAAGACCTTATTGCTACTGGTCGCGTGGAAGTTGTAGCCGAAACGTATCATCACAGCTTAGCTTTCTTTTACTCACGTGCGGAATTTGAAATGCAAGTTGAGATGCACAAGCGTAAAGTCCAAGAAGTCTTTGGGCAAACTCCACAAGTATTTCGAAACACTGAGCTTTCCTACAACAACGACGTAGCAGTTTGGGCCGATAGAGCCGGTTATAAAGGTGTATTAACAGAAGGCTGGGATAATGTTCTCGGTTGGCGCAGCCCGAATTTCGTGTATCGCCCAACATATACAAACCAAATACGCCTCCTTATGAAGAATTACAAACTCAGTGACGACATTGCGTTCCGTTTTGGTGACCGAGACTGGTCGGAATGGCCACTAACTGCTGATAAGTTCTCGCATTGGTTAAGCGAAGATACAGAAGCCACGAATTTCAATCTATTCATGGACTATGAAACGTTCGGTGAACACCAGTGGAGTGAGTCTGGCATCTTTGATTTCTTAAGTCACCTGCCAAAAGAATGGCTTAAGAACGAAGGCAATACCTTTATGACGGTCAGCGAAGTAATTGACAACTTTGAGCCTGTCGACCAGATTGATGTCCCTCAAACTATTACTTGGGCTGATACAGAGCGTGACCTTTCTGCATGGCTCGGCAACGCAATGCAAACTGCTTCAATTACTGCACTTTATGGCTTACAGGATACAATCATCGGTACAAACGACTTAGAGCTAATTAATGACTGGCGAAAACTCCAAACATCTGATCACTTCTACTACATGTGTACCAAGTGGTTTAACGATGGGGATATCCACGCTTACTTTAGCCCATATGATACGCCGTATGAGGCATATATCAACTTCATGAATGCCTATCACGATTTGAAATATAGGCTGAGTCAAAAAGGCATTGCTGTCTGATGAAACGAGGGGGTGGGCATGGGACGTCCAGTTGTTTTAAGTAATGGTCAGGTCTTCGTGGGACTCGATGAGAGTGGCCTTGTGCATGACTTTTATTATCCGTACGTTGGCCTTGAGAATTTAACCAATGCTCGTAGCAGCCAGCATAAAGTAGGCGTTTGGGTAGACGGAGCTTTTAGCTGGACTGATGATGGAAGCTGGACAATAAGCGTTGACTTCGAACCGGATGCGCTCATTAGTGACATCAAACTGCATTCTGATACTCAACGGCTTAGTATTCACTTCCAGGACTTTATTGATCAAGAAGTTAACGCGCTCATTCGACATATTACTGTGACAAATGAAGCTGATACTGACCGTGATGTGCGTTTATTCATGCATCAGGTTTTCCAAATATCACGTTCTGGCCGTGCTGATACCGCTATTTATGTGCCTGACGAACACTACATACTTGATTACAAGGGTCGCTATTGCCTGCTCATTGCCGGAAAATTTGCTGACGGTGCTGATTTTGATCAGTACGCAGTGGGCAACTATGCGATTGAGGGTAAAGCTGGCACATATTTAGACGCCGAAGATGGCGAGCTTTCTAACAACCCAGTTGAGCATGGTGGAGTTGACAGCGTGCTTCGATTCAAAAAACAGTTGCCTGCCAAAGCGTCGATGGTTGTTGACTACTGGGTGGTAGCTGGAAGCAGTCAGACAGATATCCAGAACGTGCACATTGATTTTAAGCAACAAAATATTGATGATCGTCTACGACATGTTCGTCAGCATTGGCAACAATGGCTCGGCGGTGGAGATGTTGAAACGCCAGATTTTCAAAAGCGAAGCTTACAACACAGTCTGATGATCATTAAAGCGCACTGCGATGAGCGTGGTTCAGTGCTCGCCAGCGGTGACTCAAGCATCTTTAACTATGGACGTGATTACTACTGTTATTGCTGGCCACGTGATGCTGCTTATGCGCTATGGCCTTTAATCCGTCTAGGTCACTTTGACGAAGCCAAACAGTATTTTGAATTCGCTCGTGACACGATGCATAAAGACGGTTACCTGATGCATAAATACCAGCCCGATAGAGCCATTGGGAGTACCTGGCATCCCTTAGTACACGGACGAAATAAAGAACTTGCGATTCAAGAAGATGAAACTGCAAGTGTCGTGTTCATGATTGGTGAATATCTTGAATCGAGTCAGGACACAACTTTTGTGAGTAATCTCTATCATAGTTTTGTGGTACCTGCCGCCAACTTTATGTGCCGTTTTATCGACGAACAGACTGGTCTGCCGCATGCCAGCTATGATCTGTGGGAAGAGAAGTTCCTAACCAGCACGTACACAGCGTGTACTGTTATAGCCAGTCTGCAAACTGCTGCCAAGATTGCACAAGCAGTTGATTCACCAGACGATAGCATTAAATGGCAGCGAACAGCTGAAAGTATAAAGTCTAATCTCGATAAGTTGTATCACGTCGATGGCTACTTTGTGAAAGGTTTCTTGCTTCAGGACAACGGTGAGCTGATGTATGACAACACCTTAGACATTTCTAGCCTGTATGGGCCGTTTATGTACGCTGGCTTAGCAATGAACGACGAACGATTGGTAAGCACCGCTCAGCACGTCGAAAAGCGCTTACTCAACAAAGGTACCGCAGGTGGTGTAATTCGGTATGAAAACGATAATTACTTTTTAGATAAGCATCAATATATTGGCAACCCTTGGATTGTCACTAGCTTATGGTACGCGCAATACTTGTCTAGCGCCGGTCAGGCAGACCACGCGATGCAATTATTAGAGTGGGCCTTGTCGCGGGAACTTCAAAGTGGTGTGTTGAGCGAACAATTCGACCCTGAAACAGGTGCTCCACTAAGCGTTACGCCTCTAGTGTGGAGTCACGCTGAAATGGTCAATACGATACTAGACTTAAGCAAGTAGCTGCTCTAATAAAGAGTAGTATCATCCTGACACTGGCTAATCTAAATTATAAAAAGATAATTAACGCTTAGGTGCTTCGTTGCGGCCAAGGTTTTTCTTAGTTTCAGTGAAGACAACGTGACGACGAAGCTTAGGACTGTACTTCTTTAAGTTCAGTTTTTCAGGCGTGTTCATACTGTTTTTGGTCGTGTAATAAATACGCTCGCCGCTTTCCTCGCTGACGAGTCCAATAATCTTACGCTTATCACCTTTTTTTGCCATAGAACTATCGTTACCTTATTAAATACTTATATCTATACTAACAGATACGAGACTGATTGTAAACTGTTAGGATTTTGCAAACAAAAATACCGGTCGATCGAACCGGTATTGATGTTTTTTTCTTCTTGCAAGAAAAACAGTTGATAAGTGTAATTCTTTTGGTTTTACGCCTATCTAACGCTTATGGTAGTAGACTGTTGAATCTTTGTCAATAATCCGCTTAAACTTATCCACAGAAATGTAATGGAGCCACCTTCGGGATTCGAACCCGACACCTCATCCTTACCATGGATGCGCTCTACCAAATGAGCTAAGGCGGCACACCTAACTCCGTAGATTGTACCAAAATGTGTCGTTTAGCTCAATAAATACTGACTTGCTATGAAACAAATGGGGCTAGTGGGTCTGGAGCGGGCAGTTCGACACGTTCTAAGGCAAGGTTGACGATAGTCAACAACATCGTTTCATGACTCATGTTTTCATTTAGCCAGCTCGCTTTAGGAAATGATCCGTAATGTTCAATTAAACTAGGTATTA
The DNA here is from genome assembly GCA_038237095.1 of Saccharimonadales bacterium (SeqCode). Lineage (GTDB taxonomy): Bacteria > Patescibacteriota > Saccharimonadia > Saccharimonadales > UBA4665 > JAJXTN01. Next base: position 33,782 of record JBBRZB010000004.1, read on the forward strand.
AATTAGCTTCCAAGAAGTGTGGCGTTCCATTGGCGTCACAGCGTATATCGATACGTCCGTAATCGCGAGCCCCGAGGGCTTTAAATACCGCGACGGCAAAGTCCTTAATAGTATTATTTGTCACTGCGTTACTAATTATTGAGATCACTTCTTCATTACTGTGCTTTACTGCTAGACTGAGCATTCTATCACCATGTATATCAGGTAACGCGATTAGCTCTATCGGCATGCTTAGGTATTGATCGGTGTTTAGTTTTCGCAAGACTGCGACGCTGTATTCCTTGCCTGGGAGGTAGCTCTCTATTAAAACATCCACAACACCCTTTGCTTTCAACTTTAGAATCTGTAGTGTTAGTTGGGCTTTAGTGTGAACAACTGAACTTTCATCTATCCCTTCTCCGCCGCCAAGACTCGCAGGCTTTACGAATAATGGGTATGCTTTGGAATCAAAAGTTGCGCTAATAAGTGCTACGTCGCTGTTGTGAACAAATGTTGCCGTTTTTAGGCCCGCTAGCATCACGCGCTGCTTTGCATGCGGCTTATGAAGCGAATAGTCCATCGCAGCTGATTCAGAGCCGGTGTGACATATCCCATGAGATTCTAAGTAGTCCGAGAGCATAATAAACGAACCCTCGACTGATGCTGTGTCGTCAGGAATTTTAATAAAACCGCTAAAGACTACATCGGGTTGCAAATGAACTATCAACTCAAGATCCGCAACCGAACTTACGCTGATAACTTTGACGCCTTGGTAGAACTTACCAAGCGTAGTACAAATAGCATCTGCGGAAACTTGGCTCAGCGAACTGTATCCGAAAACGGACGTCCTGGCCACAATGATTGATTTGGCGATTCTATGCATAGTTATAACCAAAGAATGTTTATTGTGCCGAAATTCTCATTCGGCACAATCTGACTGCTCTTTTGTTAACGCTTAGGCTGCTAAGATTAGCGGCGGCGATCTTCTTGAGGGCGAGCTTCGTTAACGACGATTGAGCGACCACTCAATTCCTTGCCGTTTAGATCAGATATAGCTTTTGTAGCTTCTGCATCATCAGCCATTTCAACAAAGCCAAAGCCTTTTGATTGGCCGCTATCACGGTCTTTGATGACTGCAGCGCTGGTAACAGTACCAACTTCTGCGAAAAATGCTTCAAGTTCGGCTTCGGTTACGCTGTATGCGAGTCCACCGACGTATAGTTTCTTTGCCATAATAATATATTCTTTCTTTTAGATAATATCGCACGCGGGTTGAATTGCTAACCGAGGAGATAGTTAGCCCGTCACGGCGAAATATAGGAACGGAGAGTAAGTGTCATCACTTGCTTATCACTAGTGTAACATGTTTGTTGTAATTATCGCAATCTGCTTCAGATTATCAGCACTCCGTGATCACCCTTCCTCGCGTGAACCATCTTACAAGCACATAGAAAAGTCTCCGTCGCTGGAGGCATTTCTATATGGTGCAGGGTGAAGGATTCGAACCTTCGAAGGCGAAGCCAGCAGATTTACAGTCTGCCCTCGTTGACCGCTTGAGTAACCCTGCTTGAACAATGATGGAGCCGGCAGAGGGAGTCGAACCCACGACCCGCTGTTTACAAAACAGCCGCTCTGGCCACTGAGCTATGCCGGCCTAAATTACATCAGTCATAAGTGTACCAAAACAGAGGTTAAACTACAACCCGACGAGGCCGGAGCATGCGCTTCGCGCGACCAGCTGGAACAACCAGTTTCTTGAGTCTATCAGCAATCAAATCTGCCTCGGCTTGCATGTTGTGGCTAAGGTAGGCTTTGTAGAGCAACGTATAAGTCTCTTTGTTAGGCTCAATTTCACTTGCCTTTTCTAGTTCTTGGAACATGAGCTTGTCGTTACCGAGCTTTTCTTGAACTTTAGCATATGCAACGTGCCGCGCGGCTAGCGTATCTTCTAGTTTTAAAGCTTGTTCAAATGCTACCGCAGCCTTCTCGTAGTTTTCGGTTTCATAATAAATAAGACCTAAGTTGTGCAAGCTAGATGGCGTGGCTTCAATACTGGAAGCAATTTCAAAACAATCGATGGCGTCTTTAAATTCTTTTTGCTTGGCATATAGAATTCCAAGACGGTTATAAGCAGCCGCGTTACGCTCGTCAATTTTCAAGATTGTAAGCAGTGCTTTTTCGGCTCGCAAGAAACGATTTTCTCGCATACCCTGATGCGCGATGTCCCATAATTTACCGAGACGATCACCAACACGACGCGATACGAGCGCAAACTCGTCGTCGTGTACGTGCGCATGTCGATATGCTAAAGCCCCGAAGATTGCTACTATAAGTAACTCGTACATGTTGTGCTCATTAGTATAGCATGACTAGATTGACAGGAGTAGCTTGTCGACGACTAATTTGGTTTGAGCATTTTGATTTAAGGCTTTCGTCGCATCATAACTTGCCTCCAAAATGTTGCTCCATTGTTCAATATTTCTATCATGTAGAGATAGTCTAATGTGTGCCATCTGTTGCAAAATCGTGAGTACATCAATGAAAAACAGCTTATTTTTGACAAGTTCATCACTTTCTATCAGCCGTTGGTAGCGGGAACTAGTCAAAAGACTGCGAGCTTTAATAGTTGCTAGTTTTAATGGATGGTCATCATCACTCAATAGTGCAGTCATCAGTCCAGGTAAACCGCCGCTTGATAGCAACGCTTGCTTGATTGCCGTATCAGTATGACCTTTGTTCAAAAAGAAGGTATCAACTTGCAATCGCGCGGGCATTTTAACAGTAATCGTAGTTGCTCGCGACATAATAGTTGGCAGTAAGGCTTGACGATAACTGGCAGTAAGTAGCAGGATAGTACCTTCTGGCGGCTCTTCCAGGTTCTTGAGTAGAGCGTTCTGTGCCTCTAGTGTCATTAATTGGCTATTTTCGATAAGGATTATACGATTGATGGCATTGTGGTTAGGCACTTTGAGAGTAAGCTGCTTTTCAACTTCGCGAATTGTATCAATTGAAATAGAGCTTGAACCGTCAGAACTAATGTCTATGAAGTATGGCGAGTTCTCACCAAGTAGTTGCCTGACAATATATTGTGCGACCGTCCGCTTTCCGCTGCCAGGGATGCCTTCTAGTACTAGGGCATGAGAAGGCTTGGCGATAAACGCCGCTATCTGCTGCTCAGTATGAGCGTTAAGAATAATATCAGCCATGAGCAATGTATTCTTTAAATCTTTTTGGAACAGACGAAGTAAACGTTTTGCGTTCTCGGTTAGGCAATGTTAACTCCAGCTGGTGAGCATGTAGCATTAAGCGGTCTGCTTCTAGACCTTCATACAAAGTATCACCAACAATTGGATGACCTTGTTTAGCTAAATGTACACGCAGTTGGTGTGTACGACCCGTCTGTGGTCGCAAGGTTACTAATGTGCCATACTCACCCACAGTTTCTTGGTTATACTCGGTGATCGCTGACTTGCCATTACTGCCGACTCGGAACGCTTGCGGTTTCTTAGGATTTCGCTCAATTGCCATATCAATAATGGCGTGTGCTGGGTGCAGCTCACCAATAATAATTGCTTGGTACGTTTTCTTTACGCGGCGTTGTGAGAATTGCTTTTGGAGCCAACTCAGTGCTTCTGGAGTTTTGGCACAAATCATAACGCCGCTAGTGGCTCGATCTAATCGGTGAACAATACCTGCTCGTTGCCCTTCCATGTGTGCGGTTCTATCCCGCAACCAAGTCGCAACGGTTGCCTCAGGATTAAATGCGCCCTTACTATGGCTTAAAAGGCCCGTCGGCTTTTCAATTACTACGCAGTCATCATCTTCATATAGAATGGGTAATTCAATTTTGGGAATATCAATCTCTTTGAGTTCGTCATAATCTATTGTTACTTGGTCGCCGTCTCGAAGTTTGAATCCCGACTTTGTTTGTGCTTCGCCATTAACAGTCACCTTGCCATCACTAATTAGTTTCGATGCAAAGGCCCGACTGAGCGTGGGCATCGTTTCAACAACGTAGTGATCCAGACGTCCCGCTCTGGAATACTCTAAATTGCTCATTACGGCCTTAGACCAATGGCTTGTTGTATAGCGTATAGACGCTGTGTTGCAACTTCGTGCATTAACAATTCACTGGATTCAAGTTTGTGATAGATCATAGTGTCATCAACTTGAGAAAGTTTACTCTGGAAGTCGGTTAAGAAGGTTGAGACCTTGTCTGCAACAGCCAATTTTAGCGGGCCGTATTGGGCTTGGCCAATAAATTCGTCTGAATTACCGCCCAATAACTTGAGGATATCTAATAGATTAGAAACTCCTGGTTGCTCTGAATAATCATACTGAATTTCGCCAAGACTATCTGTCTCGGCTGTCATAACTTTTTTCCGAGCTTCATCGGGAGTATCCGTTAAGAAAATGACACCTCGGCCACTTTCGTCGCTCTTACTCATCTTCTTGGTCGGATTTTGTAAATCCCGGATTCGTAGACCCTGATCTTTGCCAAAGAATTCATTCTGCTCTTTGACCTGTTTGGGAAGCGTAAACATATCGCCAAACTTAGCGTTCATTCGTTCCGCTATATCTCGCGTAAACTCAATGTGCTGTGACTGGTCTTCGCCTACGGGCACGTATAAAGCACCGTAGAGAAGAATGTCTGCCGCCATTAACACAGGGTAGTTAAACAACCCCACGCTGACTCGTCCTTGTTGCTGTTCTAAGTCCATAGAGTCAGCTTTTTCGTCGTCATCTTCAAAAGAATTAGACTTATCTTTAAACTGTGTCATGCGGCTCATCTCGCCCATACCAGTAAAACAATCCAGAATCCAAGTTAATTCAGAATGTGCTGGAATGAAACTCTGGCGATAGACGAAAACGTCTTCATTTTCAACCGGCAAACCGGCCGCAATAAAGACGCGCACGTTTTGCAAAATTTGCTCTTGTAACTTTGTGTGATCAATTGGAGTCGTGAAGCTATGAAGGTCAGGAATAAATAGATTTATCTGATACTCACCAGCTTTTTCACGCGCCATATCAGTCAAAGGCAGCAACGCGCCTAAGTAGTTACCTATATGCAAATCGTTATTAGCCCGAAGACCCGTTAGAATTACTTGTTTGCTCATATTTACTGCCATTATACCTTATCGTACGAAGTACGGACTATCTTTTTCACCCTTAATTAGTACTGGCATTTCATCTGTTATCGGTATTACTCCTGCCTGCGTGACTACTGGTACTTCTAGTTCAGCTGCACCCGCTACTGGCATCAAACCAAGTCGTGTTGCTATTTCTCGCGCTGAACGTGGATCACTATTCATATCGTAGCCCAGAGAGCCTAAATGTCGCATTATCTGTGTTTCAGTTAACACTTCACCTGCCATTTCATCCTCCTTTGATATTAAAAAAACCGCTCTTGTGGCGGTTTCTTCAATGTCTTTGTTTTTGTTATACAACTGCACAGAACAGACCGTCACGGAAAGTGTCGGTAAACCAATACTGGCTGTTCTGTAGTTTTAGCATCTGATATAGTGTAGCTCGCTTAAAAAGCGGTGTCAAACTATCGCTTAGTAAACTGGCGCTGCTTTCGGGCGCCCTTAAGACCGAACTTCTTGCGTTCTTTGTCTCGTGGATCACGGCTGAGCATGTCAGCACGCTTGAGTGTAGGTTTGAGCTCTAGGTTCATGAGTACTAATGCTTTTGATATGCCTAAGCGAATTGCTTCGATTTGACCATCGTGGCCACCGCCAGAAACTACTGCAGTGATATGATACTTGCTAGAAGGAACATCAATAGCCGTAAATGGCTCTTCGAGTTTGCCTAGCAGGTATTTGCTATCAGCAAAGTATTCGCTGGCAGGTTTACCATTAACTTGTAGATCACCTTTGCCGCTTTGTAAGCGAACGCGGGCAGTAGCGCTTTTGCGCCGACCAAGTGCGTAGAAATAGCTATCTTTGGCCATTATTTTTCACCTTTCTTCAGAGACAATAGTTCCGGCTTTTGAGCTTCGTGTTGGTGTTCGCCTCCAGCGTAAATCTTTAGACGAGCTAAACGACCGTCACGGAGTTTATTAACAGGAAGCATACCACGGATAGCGTGTGTTAATGGGAATGTCGGGTCATCAATTAATTTGTCGCCCAGACTAGTAGCTTTTAGACCACCTGGGAAATCACTGTGCTTGTAATAGATCTTTTTGTTGGTCTTGTCGCCAGTAGAAACAGTTTGAGCGGCATTGATGATGATGACAAAGTCGCCACAATCAATGTGCTTCGTAAACTGAGTTTTACCCTTACCAAGCAAAAGCGTTGCAGCTACTGTTGAAACACGTCCTAAAGGAGCTTCAGTAGCGTCAAGAATGTACCACTTGCGTACAACGTCGGTTGGTTTTGCGCTATAGGTCTTCATTATGCGGTCTCCTTGACTGGTTTGGTCGCAGTCTTCTTAGCTACTACAGGTTTCTTTACCGTTGTAGCTGCCTTGGCAACTGGTGCAGCCGATAGGTCATCAACAAAACTAACGCGAGCTAGCTGAGTGTTGTCACCACGGCGCAAAGTCGTGCGCTTAATGCGAAGGTGACCACTGTCACGCGCAGCAAGTTTAGGAGCAATCTCGTCAACTAGCTTGTGAGCGCTTTCGACAGTTTGTAAGCCACTAATGACTTGACGACGGTTATGTAAGTCGTTCTTCTTAGCTTTAGTAATGAGCTTTTCGACGTAAGGAACAATTTCCTTGGCCTTAGGCAATGTAGTTTCGATCGTTTCGTATTTAACGAGTGAATCAGCAAGTCCCTTCAAGAGAGCTCGGCGCTGATCACGCTCGCGATTAAATTTACGACCTTTATATCCGTGTCGGTGCATGGCTAAAGCTCCAGCTCCGCTAACTTCTCTTTGACTTCATCAAGTGCTTTGCTACCGAAACCTTTAAGGTCACGTAACTCTGCGTCGTTTAGTGCAAACAAATCACGAATTGTGTGAATGTCGTTGTTAATTAAAGCGTTCGTTGTGCGAGCAGATAGGTTCAAGTCTTCGATTGAAGTGTTGAGGGCTGTCGGTTCGTCGCCAAGGATGTCGCCAGTGCCGTCAAGGCTTACGCCACTTGCGTCCTGCAAGCTGGCTTCAGTTGTAGAAATACGAGTTTTTCCAGCTAACTCAGTGTATTGGTTGACTAGAATCGCAGCGGCTTCTTCAAAAGCGTCTTGAGGAGTGATTGAACCATCGGTATCGATCGTCAATAGTAGCTTATCAAGGTCGGTCGCTTGTCCGACACGAGTGTTCTCAACCTTATAGCGGACTCTTAGTACTGGGCTGAATATCGCGTCAACGGCGATAGTGTCACTTGGCTTCTTAGCAGTGCTTTCTTCGATGGTTCGGTAACCACGTCCAACTTCCACAGTTAGGTCGACAGTAAGTTTGCCCTTGGCGTCGTCAATCGTTGCGATGACGTGATCAGGGTTAACAATCTCAACATCAGCATTAACTTGAATGTCCTTTGCTGTCACAACGCCCTTGCCGGACTTAGTGATGCGAAGGTTCTGTGGCTCTGTACCGTAGACACGGAAGCGTACGCCCTTAAGGTTAAGCATTACGTCGACAACGTCTTCTTTGACGCCAGCGACTGCTGTGAACTCGTGGGTTACACCTTCAATTTTAAATGAGGTGACAGCGGCGCCAGAGATGCTAGAAAGCAAAACGCGTCGCAAGCTGTTACCGAGTGTCATGCCATAGCCACTGTGCAGTGGCTCAACCGTAAAGGTAGCGCTGCTGCTGTTGTGGTCATCGACTTTGACGAGTCCCGGTGTGTGAATAGTGTTTGACATAAGACTTATTAGTCCTCCCGTTAGCGTGAGTAATACTCAACAATTAGTTGTTCATTGATGTCAATTTCAGCGTCTTCACGAGACGGAACTCCAGTAACTGCAACTTCCACCTTCTTGCGGTTGACCTTGATCCAGCCCGGTACTTCTACTGGGGCGGGACTTGTTTCGTCAAGCTTCTTGAAATACTCAGATTGTTCACTGTGTGGACGAACAGTCAATGTGTCACCAGGCTTCATGCGAATTGATGGAATGTCCACGCGGACACCATTTAGTAGGAAGTGACCATGAGTAACTAATTGACGTGCGCCACGACGGCTTGGTGCAAAACCTGCACGGTAAACGACATTGTCTGCGCGCTGCTCGAGAAGCTGTAACAAGACAACGCCAGATTGGCCTTCTTTGCGTCCAGCTTCTTTCATCAAGTTGCTGAATTGGCGCTCTAAAAGGCCGTACAAACGCTTAACTTTTTGCTTCTCACGTAATTGCAGTGAGAATTGGCTGGTCGCGGCGCGACGACCTCGGGCTTGTGGGTTTGCACCCGGCATAGATGATCGCTTGACCAGCGCTTTGTGAGCTTTCGGGTGAAGGGCATAGCCTTCACGACGGCTCATCTTAACAATAGATTGTGTATCACGTGCCATATTCTAGACCCTTCTCGCTTTCGGTGGACGAACGCCACCATGAGGTACGCCAGTCACATCAGTAATTGCTTCGACATATATATCAAGTGCGCTTAATGCGCGGACAGCAGCGTCACGACCAAGGCCAATGCCTTTGACGATAACTTCTGCGCGGGAAAAACCGTATTGTTGCTTGGCAATCTGACCAGCCTTTTCGGCGGCGACTTGTGCAGCGTACGCAGTACCCTTTTTGGAACCGCGGAAACCACATGCACCGGCACTGCAGCTAGACAAAGTATTGCCCTTGCTGTCAGTGAAAGTGATGATGGTGTTGTTGAACGTAGCTAAGACGTGCACTTGGCCACTGGCGACTGATCGCTTGGCCTTTTTACGCTTAGCAGGTGCGGGAGCTGGAGCTGTGGTTGTAGTAGTTGTATCTGCCATAGTATTTCCTACGTCTTAGACGCTACCTTCTTAGCGGTGCCACCGACAGTCACCTTCTTACCACGGCGAGTGCGAGCATTCGTCTTGGTTCGTTGGCCACGAGATGGCAAATTAGCCTTGTGGCGTAAGCCGCGGTAGGCGTTGATATCTTTGAGGCGCTTAATGTTGCCAGTAACAACACGTTGTAATTCACCCTCGACAACATAATCAGCGTTGATAACGTCTTGAATGCGTGAAATTTCAGCATCGGTCAAATCTTTGACACGAGCTGTTGGCTCAACCTTAGCGATGCTTAGGATGCTTTGAGAAGAAGTTGGGCCAATACCGTAGACATACGTCAAGGCAACCCAGACTTGCTTTTCAGTTGGAATAGTTACACCAGAAATTCTTGCCATAACCTACCCCTGCCTCTGCTTATGCTTTGGCTTTAACTTATTGATAACATATAGCCTGCCTTTACGGCGGACAATCTTGTCATCTGGACTTATCTTTTTTACACTAGCACGCACTTTCATGCGGATCACGCTTCCCTTTCTGTGATGACTCACTGCTTATATAGTAATACTCTAACTCTTGCGATACGTTATCCGACCCTTCGTAAGATCGTAAGGCGTCAATTCTACTGTAACGCTGTCCCCTGGCACGATGCGTATGAAATGCTTCCGCATCTTACCGGCGACGTGAGCTATAATTTGATGGCCATTCTCGAGTTCCACACGAAATTGAGTACCTGGGAGGGTCTCAATTATCGTCCCTGTGAGCTCGATTACTTCTTTATTAGCTGCCATAAATATAACAAGGGTTAATTATAGCAGCAACCACAACACTTTGTAAAGTGTTTCTGGCACTTTTTATAGAGAATGTGTGGTCTTTTACGACTAATTCTATAATAGCATGCCTTACAAGACCCTTTTTAAGAGTCTTTTCCGCCACGCTTCAAACGAGGAATGAACTTAAGCCGGCGACCACCAGTGGCTGCTTCTAGACCAGTAGCTGGCTCATAGAAGAAGTCGGGTTGTGAATATTGATCATAAGTGACCATAAGTGCACGAGATTCAACAGCACGTAACGTCTGTAGAGCCACGGAGACGAGGATTAGAACGCTCGTACCACCAATTGTGATACTTGTGCTTACGAATACTTGGGCGATGATTGGGAGGATTGCAAGCGCGCCCAGAGCTAAGGCTCCGAAGAATGTAAGACGGTTTACAATTTTGCCCAGATATTTCTCTGTCTGAGCGCCTGATCGTACGCCTTCAATAAAACCGCCCTGTTTGTGTAAGTTTTCGGCAATTTCCTTGGAGTTAAACGTAATGCTGGTGTAGAAGAAAGTAAACGCAAAGACTAGTACGAAATAGGTTACGGGGTAAATGTAGGCCTTCCAGCCCTGAGAAGCGAAGGTAGTGGCTGACGGTGTTTGGAACCACGTTACAAGATTACTGCCTAAGTGAGCGAGATTGGCACTGTGCGCGCTGGTTAGCAGTTGGCCGGCAAAGCTTGGCACACTCAAGAAAGCAACAGCGAAGATAATCGGCACCACGCCAGCGGTAATCAATTTAACCGGGAGCACCGTTGTGATGCCTCCATAGGTTCTATTGCCTTGCACACGTTTGGCGTAATTCACCGTCAGGTTGCGCGCCGCCTCGTTCAACATCACCACCATCCACGTCACAATGAGCACTGATAGAGCAATGACGATACCATAAATAAGGGCGCTCTTGTTAATGGGTAGCTTGTGGCCGAATACAACCCATTGGGTTTTCGTGGAATATACTGAGCTAAAAATAGTCGAAATACTTTGTGGCAGTCGGCTAACAATTCCTACCGTAATAATCAAAGAGATACCGTTACCAATGCTTTGTTCGGTAATTAACTCACCCAACCACATAAGCAGCATTGAGCCGCCCGTAAGCGCCGACACCATCAGTACCCACTGGATAGGTGAGGTGTTAGCAGTAATGTCACCGATACCACCGATACTCTGGGCGGCTTGGCGAATAAGATAAATTGAACCGATTGATTGAATAATTGCGAGTGGGAACGTTAGAATACGGGTGTATTGGTTAATCTTCTTCTGTCCGAATTCACCTTCTTTGTGGAGCGCTTCTAGCTGTGGAATCGCCTTGGTTAGCAATTGCATAATAATCGAAGCATTGATGTATGGCCCTAGACCCGCAATCATAATCGAAAAGTTAGCTAGCGCTCCACCAGATAGAACATTTATGAAACTGAGTAGTTGCGGCGCATTATTCGAAGTGAAAAGGTTCTGTAAGACCTGGTGAAGGGTTGTAGGGTTAGCGAGGGGAACTGGAATGTGTGCTAGGACACGAAAAACAAACAGAATACCAAGCACAGCCAAAATACGCTTGCGCATATCGTTGTGATTGAGCGAACGGAGAATAACTTTCCAGTTCATATCTACTTTTTTCCCTCTGTAATCCTTACATTAAAACATAGCTTGTAATGTTTTGCGATTGTTGCTTTTGCAACGGGTCAGCGCGGGAACGACTATTTCTTAGTCTTGGTGCTAGTTTTAGCACGACTCATACGGTCGACTCGTTCAAAGCTCCCACCAGCGGCTTGCAAAGCAGCAACAGCTGTCTCGCTCGCGAATGATAGTTTGACAACAAGTTTCTTAGAAACATCACCACGGCTCAAAAGCTTGACGGTGACGTAGGCGTTACTTATCAAACCAGCCTCAGCTAGAACTGTCGCATCAATCGTAGTAGCCTTCAGTTCGTTTAGCTGATCAGTATGAACATTTTCAGCAGCGGTGCGCTTGCTTTTGAAGCCCGGGAGCTTTGGAAGTTGCTGCATTAGTGGGTTTGAGCCACCAGCAAAACCAGGCTTAATACTAGAACCGGTACGTGATTTTTGACCCTTAGTACCACGGCCGGCAGTTTTACCTTGTCCGGCAGCGATACCACGACCAACACGATTTGTTTTTTTACTAGCTGCAATGTTTAGTTGGTTGTACTTCATATTATTTAGCCTCGGCTTTCTTAGCTGCAGGCGCTTTTTCAATCCTAGTGACCCAGTTTTTAGCTGGAACTAAGGCTTCTAGAGCTGCAATAGTGGCATACGCGGTGTTGGTCTTGTTGTTGCTGCCGAGAGACTTGCTCAACGCATTGCTGACTCCAGCGACTTCCAAAATTGTACGGACGACACCACCAGCGATAAGGCCGGTACCTGCGCTTGCTGGTTTCAATAGGATGTGGGCGCCACTGACTTTAGCCTCAACATCATGTGGCAAAGTGCCTTTATACAAATTAACAGTAATGAAGTGCTTTTTAGCAACTTCAGTCGCTTTAGTAACAGCGGCGGTAACGTCTGCACCTTTGGCGGTGCCTATACCGACTTTATGCTTACGATCGCCGACAACTACTAAGGCACGGAAACGGAAACGACGACCACCCTTAACAACTCGTGCGACGCGGTCAATGTGCAAAGTACGTTCATCAAATTGCTTTTCCTCAGGAGGAAGTTGTGGACGACGATTGTTGGATCGTTCCTTCTGTTGCGTAGTGGCTTCTGCCATGATTAAAACTCCAATCCTGCGTTACGAGCTGCGTCAGCCAAAGCGGCGACACGACCATGGTATAACTTACTGCCTCGGTCAAAAACAACTTTCTTAATCTTGGCGGCTTTGGCTTGTTTGCCAATTTCAGCACCGACCCAAGCAGCACGTTCGGTCATTGTGCCAGTAGCGGCTTTGCTACCAATAGTCGACACGTATACTAGAGTCTTGTGTGCTTCGTCGTCAATGATCTGAGCGGTAATGTGGGCATTACTAACGTAGACGCTTAAGCGTGGTACGCTGGCGGTTCCTGAGATTTTTGCTCGGACGCGGTTTTTGCGTTGGCGGCGGTTCAATAGTTTATTTGCTAGGGTGTTCATGATTATTTGTCCTTCCCGCTCTTACCACTCTTACGGATAATGCGTTCGCCTTCGTACTTGATGCCCTTGCCCTTGTAAGGTTCTGGCTTCTTCAATGCACGAATTTCAGCGGCGACTTGTCCAACTTGCTGCTTGCTAATACCGGTAACCGTAATAGTATTTTGGTCAACAGCAGCGCTAACACCAGCTGGGATGGCAAAGATTACGTCATGAGAGAAACCAAGGTTCAGTTTAAGGTTGGTGCCCTGGGCAGCAACACGATAACCAACACCGTTGATTTCGAGCTTTTTACTAAAACCGGTACTCACACCGACAACCATGTTGTTGATGAGCGCACGCATTAGACCGTGCTTGGCACGAATCTTAGGCTGATCGTTGGCTCGAGTTACGTATAATGTGTCACCTTCTACCTTGACAGTGATGTCAGGCATGGTGAATTGTGTCAGTGAGCCTTTGCTACCGTTAACGGTAATGTTGGCATCGTCGACAGTGATTGTCACGCCGCTCGGGATAGCGATTGGCAGTTTTCCTACTCGACTCATAGTATTTCCTTAAATTCCTTAGTAAACTTTACAGATTAATTCGCCGCCGACGTGCTCAGCTTGCGCTTGTGTTCCGGTCATAAGACCTTTGCTGGTTGAAACGATAACCAATCCACGGCCACGCTTAACGACAGGGATTTCCTTGGCGTTGACATAGTAGCGACGTCCAGGCTTGGACAAACGAACGATTTCAGTAATGCGGGCATTGCTTGAGTCGCCGTTGATGCGAATAACCAAGGTTTTGCCAACAGTTGCATCGTTAACTGAAACGTCATCGATGAATTTGCTCTCTTTTAAAAGACGAGCAACAGATTCTTTGATAGTTGAGTGCGGCAAGCTAACCTCTTGCTTGTTGACAGCAATGGCGTTACGGATACGGGTAAACATATCAGCGATTGGATCAGTTGAAGTAGTGCTCATATAATTTACCAACTCGCTTTCGTTACACCAGGTATTTCACCCTTGCTGGCGTGTTCACGGAAGCTAATACGGCTCAAACCAAATTGGCGCATGTAGCCACGTGGGCGACCAGTTTCGTTACAGCGGTTAGTGCGACGGGTTGGTGAAGAATTGCGAGGCAATTTAGCCAAACCTTCTTGGTCACCGAGCTCTTTGAGCTCCTTACGCTTAGCAGCATACTGTTCGATCATTTTGATTCGCTTTGCGTCGCGTGCGACGATTGATGTTTTAGCCATATTACTTGTTCTCCTTCTCGAATGGCATACCAAACTTCTCTAACAAAGCTCGGCCGTGGGCCTTTTCTTGACACTTGATTACAAAGACTACCTGCAAGCCGTGGCTTGTAGTGGTTTCGTCAAAACTGAGTTCTGGGAAGACTGACTGGTCAATAAATCCAAGTGAGTAGTTACCCTGCATATCGAATGCTTTTGCGCTGACGCCATGGAAATCACGAAGACGAGGCAAAACGATACTAATGACGCGGTCAGTAAATTCGTACATCCGTTCGCCACGCAGTGTAACTTTAAGGCCAACTTTGTTGCCTTCACGAAGTTTAAAGCCGGCGATAGAATTCTTAGCAAGAGTTACGACTGGTTGTTGACCAGTGATCTTGCGCATCGTGTTGGTGGCGACTTCTAGGATCTTCTTGTCGTCCTTAGCAGCACCAAGTCCAATATTCACAATAACTTTTTCAAGCTTTGGAACTTGGTGTGGATTGGTGAGAGCTAATTCAGTCTGGAGCTCCTTAGCGATAGTGGTCACGTACTGCTGGTGTAAACGAGCAGAAGTGTTGACTGGTGCGACTGATTTTTTAGTTGTGGTTGCCATTACTTAATCTCCTTGCCGCTACGCTTGAATACGCGAGTCTTAGTACCATCGTCATTCAACTTGTAGCCAATCTTACTTGGCTTCTTGCTGGTAGGTTCGACAATACTAACTTTACTAACCCAAATCGGTTTAGTGATTTCAACGATTGCACCCTGTGGGTGTGTACGGTCAGGCTTAATGCTCTTCTTGACGATGTTAATACCTTCAACAGTGACTTTGTTGTCTTTGACGTGGGTAGCAGTAACTTTGCCGGTCTTACCTTTGTATTTACCAGCACGTACAACAACGAGGTCACCCTTTTTCAGGCGAATCTTGTATGAAGCTTGTGTAGATGTATTAGACATTAGAGTACCTCCGGAGCCAAAGATATAATCTTGGCGTAGCCTTGATCACGTAGTTCGCGGGGCACTGGGCCAAAAATGCGG
Organism: Saccharimonadales bacterium (SeqCode); assembly: GCA_038237095.1. Taxonomy (GTDB): domain Bacteria; phylum Patescibacteriota; class Saccharimonadia; order Saccharimonadales; family UBA4665; genus JAJXTN01. Next base: position 48,783 of record JBBRZB010000004.1, read on the forward strand.
GTTCCACGTGGTAATTTGTCGTCACCAATGATGACAGCGGCGTTATCGTCAAAACAGATAGTTGAGCCGTCTTTACGGTGAATTTGCTTTTTGGTGCGAACAACGACAGCCTTTACGACTGACTTTTTCTTGACAGCACCGCTTGGGTTAGCTTGCTTAACGGTTGCAACGATGATGTCGCCAACACCGGCATATCGACGTCGAGTGCCACCAAGAACACGAATACAGAGGATTTCTTTAGCACCGCTATTGTCGCAGACTACGAGGCGAGATTCTTGCTGAATCATTTGGATTCCTCCTCTTCAGTGGCTGCGGCCTTTGACTTACTCGCAGGCTTCTGGGCCTCGTCATCGGCTTTGGTAATAGACAAGGAATCTTCGCGCAACAAAGGCTTCTCGATGATTCGACTTAAAGCGTGGTGCTTACGAGCGCTAATTGGGCGGGTTTCAACAATTTCAACTTTGTCACCGTTCTGGGCTTCGTTCTTTTCATCATGAGCCATGAACTTCTTAGTAACAGAGTATTGTTTGCGGTAAATTGGGTGCGTCTTACGAATCTGAACAGTCACGACAATGGTCTTGTCGGTTTTACTAGATGTAACCGTACCAATAATTGATTTAGCCATTATTTGGTCTCCTTGGTTAGGGCTTCACCCAGCACTGTCAATAATCGTGCTAGATCTTTGCGCTTGGTGCGAATAACTCGGACATTTTGTAACTCACCGAGGTGTAAACGGCGCTTCAATTCAGCGATCTCTTCACGAAGTTTGGTGCTTTCGAGTGTCAAATCACTGGTCGATAGCTTGCGGATTTCTGCAACTTTCATGATTTAAGACTCCTCTCGCATCAAAAACTTAGTTTTAACAGGTAACTTATGGGCGGCTAAACGCATGGCTTCACGAGCAACTTCTTCAGTAACACCTTGCATTTCAAACAAGATGGTGCCAGGACGAACCTTAGCGACGAAGAATTCAGGGCTACCCTTACCACTACCCATTTTGACGTCTTGCGGCTTACGAGTAACAGCGATGTGTGGAAAAATGCGAATCCAGATCTTACCGCCACGCTTGATGTAGCGGGTCATTGCCTGACGAGATGCTTCAATCTGACGAGAGGTAATGCGGTCATTGCCTTGGGCCTGAAGCGCGTAATCACCAAAAGCAATGTAGTTGCCGCTGGTTGCGACGCCACGGATCTTGCCTTTGCGGATCTTGCGGAATTTAGTTCGTTTCGGGAGTAACATATTACTGAACCTCTCCCTTATAGATCCAAACTTTCACACCAATCACACCTGCAACGGTTTGTGCCGTAACTTGGGCGTAATCGATATCAGCTCGTAACGTGTGCAATGGAACGCTACCGGCAACTTCTTTTTCGCGGCGAGACATTTCAGCGCCGTTTAGTCGTCCAGCAACTTCAATACGAATACCTTTGGCACCAGCGCGCATAGTAGCTGCGGAAGCAGACTTGATAGCACGACGGAAGCTCATGCGACGCTCCAGCTGGTGAGCGATGTTTTCGGCAACCAGTTTAGCGTACATATCAGGCTTTTTAACTTCTTCAATGTTGACGCGAGTTGGTGTAGCGTAAATCTTTTCGATAGCTTCTTTAAGCTCGGCAGCACCCGTACCACCACGACCAATTACGACACCAGCCTTAGCGGTAGCAATCGTAACAGTAACGAGGTTAGGCGTGCGAGTAATCTCGACTTTGTTGATAGCTGCACGGCTGCCAAGTTTCTTAGAAATTAGGCGGCGAACTGCGAGGTCGTCTTTTAAGAACTTCGCGTAATCGCGCTTATCGACAAACCATTTACTGCGCCAGTCCTTATTAAGCTGGAGACGGTAACTAATTGGGTTTACTTTTTGTCCCATTACTTTGCCTCCTCAGTGACTTGTTTAGCGGGTTTCTTTGCAGCACGGACTTCACCGTCAACAACAACACGAATGTGGCTAGTGCGGCGTTGGAATGGTAATGCACGACCGTGTGCGGCTGGGCGGTAACGCTTGAGACGTGGGCCGTGGTTTACAGTAATTTCTACAATTTGTAGTGTGTTTGGCTTGAGGTTGTGGTTATGATCAGCGTTAGCGCGTGCGCTTTCAATTGCTTTGATAACTGGCAGCGCGCTACGACGAGGCGTGTGAGCTAGGATAGTCAAAGCGTCTTCAACACTACGACCGCGCACCAAAGCAGCAACGATACCGACTTTGCGGGGACTCATGCGAACACCTTTAGCGATTGCTTGTACTGCCATAATACTTCCTATTTACCCTTCGCCAATTTACCACCGTGTGAACGGAATTTACGGGTTGGACTGAATTCACCAAGTTTGTGACCGACCATGTTTTCGGTAATAAAGACAGGCACATGGACTTTACCGTTGTGAACGGCGATTGTGCGACCGACGAATTCTGGAGCAATAGTGCTGCTACGAGCCCATGTCTTGATGATGGTACGATCGTCATTACCAAGAGCATTAACCTTCTTGGAAAGCTTGAAATCTATGAATGGTCCTTTTTTGAGTGAGCGTGACATAAGCTTATTTCCTCTTCGCCGCGTGTCGGCTTCTTACGATAAACTGATTAGTACTCTTACGACGACGGGTCTTAAATCCAAGTGTCTTCTGGCCCCAAGGTGTCTTAGGTGCGGCACCATGGTTCTTACCACCACCAATACCGTGACGACCACCGTCACCACCACCGTGTGGGTGATCCACGGCGTTCATAACAACACCACGAACGGATGGACGCTTACCGAGGTGACGGTTACGACCGGCCTTACCGATTTTGACGTTTTGGTGCTGTTCGTTGCCGATAACTCCAAGACTTGCGGTACACATTTCGTTGATTAAGCGAACTTCACCACTCGGTAAGCGAACCTGAGCATAGCCGTTATCGCGTCCCATAAGCTGGGCACTGTTACCAGCACTGCGAGCGATTTGAGCGCCACGTCCAGCTTGTAATTCAATAGCGTGAATGGTGCTACCGACTGGAATGTTCTTAAGAGGTAGACGGTTGCCAATTTCGATTGCAGCTTCGGTGCTGCTTGTGATTGTCTGACCAACAGCCATATCTTTAGCAGCTAGAATGTAGTGATAGGTACCGTCGGCTTCTTTGATACGTGCGATGCGTGCGCTACGGTTTGGATCGTATTCGATGTGCTCGACAGTTGCAGTTATACCATCAGCAAGGTTGAAGTTGACTAAGCGGTAGAGCTTGCGAGCGCCACCACCCTTATGTCGAGTTGTAATGCGACCTTGGTTATTGCGACCATTGCCACGACGTTTGGTAACGAGAAGTGAGCGCAAAGGCTTCTTGGTAGTAATACTATCAAGATCTTGGCTGGTCATACCACGGCGGCCGGGAGTTGTTGGGTTATACGCTTTAATAGCCATTATTTTTCATCCTCTTTTTTGGAGCGGCGAAGACCACGACGAGCTGGTTTGGTGGCTTTATCAGCCTTTTCAGCTTGCTTAGCGGCGGCTTTGTCAATCTTAGCTTGGGTTGCTTGCTGCTTTTCATCAGCTTCTTCAATAGCAGCAAAGAATGGCAAAGCCTGACCTTTTTTCAAAGTAACGTAGGCTTTGCGTATATCATTGCGCTTACCGTCGGCATTTACCATGCGCTTGCCATCAAGACTGATGATACGCTTAGCTTTGCCGGAAATATTGGTCGTGTTAACAGCTACGACTGTAACGTCAAACTGAGCTTCTACAGCACGTGCGATAGTGTGCTTGTTGACGCCCTTTTCGACGGCAAACACGTAAACGTGCTTTTCGCTCAGAGCGTATGTTTTCTCATTTAAGCGAGGTCGGAGAGTAACTGATTTGCTCATATTACTTGCTTTCCTTGTCGCTTAAACGCTGAGTCAAGTTAGCGAGCCCGACGTTAGTCATAAGTATGGTATCGGCGTTTAAGGTGTCATACACGGAAACATAGCTGCTAGCTACGACCTTAACGTTTTGGATGTTGCTTGCTGCACGTGCGAGCTCAGGAGTTTTGTGCTCAACAACAATCAGAACATTACGAGTAGCATTTACCTTGGCTAGTAGCGTAGCTAAATCCTTGGTTTTAGCAGAAGCAATCGTTAAATCTTCTATTACAGCGATCTTGTTGGCTTCGCTCGCAAGGCTTAAAGCTTGGCGAAGCGCCGTTTGCTTAGCTTTGGCGTTTAATGACTTAGAGTAATTTTCAAGGCCAGTAGGGCCAAAAGCTACACCACCACCACGCCAGATTGGGTTACGGGTAGATCCAAAACGTGCTCGTCCGGTGCCCTTTTGTTTCCATGGCTTCTTACCACCGCCACTAACATCACCTCGATTCTTAACAACTGCAAGATTGTCACGTCCGTTAGCTAGGTACATGACGTAAGCTTGCTTCAAAAGTTCGTGACTCGTAGGTACAACACCGAATACAGCCTTGTCGAGCTTGGCTGCGGTCGTAGCCTTAGCACCTCGCAACAATGTGTGCATTTGACCAACAAGTGGCCTGTGTGTGTCACGGCACAGCTGTGCGTGTGTGCCTGTAGGTTTGTGTGTGAGAGA